>CAZUER010000003.1:0-81436 GCA_964619345.1 uncultured Desulfohalobiaceae bacterium | reverse complement strand
CCGGACTGTGCGGTGCATACAACTGGATGGACTGCAAGGCCTCCTTTGAGATCAATCCCACCGGTCCGAACCAGCCCATTGAAAAGGGAGAATGCCTGGATCAAAGGTATGGACAGTGGAAAGGGGTCAACGACTTCGTGTACAAGGCCTCCAAGGGTGGTATCGACCACTACAACTTCTACTCCATTGTCTTTGATCCCATGACCACCTGCGGATGCTGCGAGTGCGTTGCAGCCGTTCTTCCCCAGTCCAACGGGGTGATGACCGTGAACCGGGACTACCAGGGCGAAACCCCTTGCGGGATGTCCTTCACCACTCTGGCCGGGACCATCGGCGGCGGGGCAGCCTCCCCGGGATTTGTCGGACACTCCAAGTTCAACATCACCCAGCGCAAGTTCATTCGCGGTGACGGCCCATATGAAGAAAATGAGCACGCCGGTTTGCTCAGGCTGGTCTGGATGCCCAAGATGCTCAAGGATGAGGTTAAGGAACGCTTTGAGCAGCGGGCAGAAGAATTGGGTATCCCCGACCTTCTGGACCGGGTAGCGGATGAGTCCGTGGGTACTACCGAGGACGAGATCATTCCTTTCCTCAAAGAGAAAAAACACCCGGCCATGGAGATGGAATCCATAATGGGCGGATAATGAAATGCATTTGAAGGAGGCAAAGGGTTGCCCTTTCTGCAGCCCTTTGTCCCTGGATTTCGGGTGCTGTATAGACGTGCGCTGATTGGTGTTGACGATTGCTACAGAAAAGGAGCGCGATATGGGTCTGACAGGAATTCAAATTTTTAAGATGCTCCCGCAGACCAACTGCAAGGAGTGTGGGGCGGCAACATGTCTGGCCTTTGCCATGAACTTGGCGGCTGGGAAGGCCGAGCTGGATGCCTGCCCCTATGTATCTGACGAAGCAAGGGAGAAACTGGCTGAAGCCTCCGCCCCTCCCATACGCCCGGTTAAGGTGGGAAAAGGAGTGAGAGGCCGGACCATCGGCGGAGAAACCGTTGAGTATCGACACGAAAAGACCTTTTTCAATCAACCGGCCCTGGCGGCCCTGGTTGGTTCTGACATAGGCGATGATGAGCTGCAGACCAAACTGAAGAAATGGAACGCCTTCCAGTATGACCGGGTAGGTTTTAATTTGCGCCCGGAATTTGTGGCCTTGAAAGATGTCAATCAAGACAAGGATGCCTTTGCGGCCAAAGCCAAATATGTAGCCGAGCAGTCTGAGTTCAATCTGGTGCTCATGAGCGAGGATAAGGACGTGATGCAGGCCGGAATTGAGGCCTGTAAGTTCAAGCGGCCCTTGCTTTATGCGGCCACTGAGAGCAATGTAGATGACTTTGCTCAACTGGCCAAAGACAATGAGCTGCCCTTGGCGGTCAAGGCTGACTCTGTGGACAAGGTGAGTGAGCTGACGGATAAGCTTATGGGTATGGGCTTGAAAGACCTGATTGTTGATCCTGGAAGCCGGGAAGTGAAGCAGGCCTTTGAAGACATGGTCGGCATGCGCAGGGCAGCCTTGCGCTCCAAAAATCGCTCTGTAGGATTTCCGACCATCGCCTTTCCTTGCGAGATGGCTTCCAATCTGGATATGGAAGCATTGGTCGGAGGCATGTATGTCGCCAAGTACGGATCCTTGCTCGTATTCTCCGATTTCACGGCTGAACTCCTCTTCCCTCTCCTCTTGGAGCGCCTGAATATATTCACCGACCCGCAGCGGCCGATGACGGTCACCGAGGGTATTTACGAGATCGGCAAACCGGACGAGAATTCACCGGTTTTGGTCACTACCAACTTCGCTTTGACGTACTTTATTGTGGCCGGGGAGATTGAAGGCAGTAAGGTACCCAGCTGGTTGTTGATAAAGGATTCTGAGGGGTTGTCCGTGCTTACCGCTTGGGCGGCCGGTAAGTTCGCTGGTGACGACGTGGGCATGTTTGTCAAAAAATGCGGTATAGGGGACAAAGTCAAAAATAAGGAACTGATTATCCCTGGATATGCAGCAGCCATTGTTGGGGAAATTGAAGAGGAGCTTCCGGACTGGACCGTGACTGTCGGTCCACGGGAAGCCGCCCATATTCCGGCATTTTTAAAGAATAAGAAAAAATAGATATATCAAAGGCTTCCCTCGGTCCGGACCAAGGGAAGCCTTTGACCAGGGCTTCGGCCTGGTGCAAGGAGTGGAGGGAAATACGGCACGTTGCCCTTCCATCAATAATTTAAGGAATACAAAACATAAAGGGAAGCGAGGTTGTCCATGGGCATGTTGTGTTTCGGTGAAAGCTTGAACGTGATGGGCACCAAGATTGGGAGGGCCTTCAAAGAGATGGATCCCAAGCCCATCCAGGAAGAGGCTCTGTTCCAAAAAGAAAAGGGCATGGATTATATCGATATCAACCTGGGACCGGCTAAGAAGACCGGGGTCGAGCTCATGCCCTGGGTGGTGGAGACGGTGCAAGAGGTCGTGGACCTGCCTTTGCTGTTGGATACTTCAAATATCGATGCTATCGAGGCCGGACTGAAGGTGTGCAAACAAACTCCGATCATCAATTCCATTATGTGCCGTCCGGAGCGGTATGAAAAGATGCTCCCCCTGGCCGTGGAATACAATGCCGATTTTGTGGCCCTGATGTGGGGGCCGGAAGGCCTGCCCAGGGACGAAAATGAGCGGGCCGCCCTGGCTGTGGAGCTGATCACCGTGGCCAATGAGATGGGCATTCCCAACGAGAAGATCTGGGTGGACGGTATCGTTACCCCGGTCAATGTGCAGCAGGAACACGCCATGGGTTTGCTCAAGTTTTACGAAATGATGCCTGATATCGCTCCCGGATCCAAATCCACCTGCGGTTTGTCCAATATCTCCAATGGAGCGCCCGATCATTTGCGGGACATCCTGAACCAGGTGTATGCCGTGATGCTTAAGAAGGTGGGCATGGCCTCCATCATCTCCGATCCAAGAGATGATACCTTGACCGCTATTGCCAAAGACCAGCGCAAGGATCTGGAAGAAGTGATCTATGCTATGATGGACGGCAACGAGCCGGATTTGAGCAGCCTGTCCAAGGACATGGCAGACGTGGCCAAGACCACCAAGGTCCTCATGGGCCGGTCCTTGTATTCCGACTCCTGGCTGGAGTTGTAAAAAATACAGAACCTGGCTTGCTCCTGTAAAGATGCAGGCTGAGACCATCATGTGATCACGCAGACCACAGCCCACACATCAGGTGGGACAAAAAACATAAAAAAGCCCCGGCATGCCGGGGCTTTTTTATGTTTTTTTGCGATATTTCTTTTTCAGGTTTTGCAGCCACAGATTGAGCCTGGGTTCCAGACCCTGATCTTTCGGTTTATAGTAGGATCTGTTTTGTACTTTCTGGGGCAGATAGTCCTGTTCAATCCAAGCCCCGGGGTAGGAATGGGGGTACTTGTATCCCTGTCCATATCCCCATTTTTTGTGCAGAGAAGTTGAGGGGTTTCGCAGATGCAGGGGCACAGGTTTGAGTCCGTTTTCCCGTATTTCTTGTTTGGCGGCCAGGTATCCGGCATATGCGGAATTACTTTTCGGAGCCAGGGCCAGATAGCAGACAGTCTCCGCAAGAGGAATAAAGCCTTCGGGCATGCCCACAAAATCTACGGCCTGCAAACAGGCAACGGCTACAGATAAAGCTTGGGGATCGGCGAGTCCGACGTCTTCGGAGGCGGAGAGAATGAGTCTGCGGCAGATGAATCGAGGATCTTCTCCCCCTTCCAACATGGCCGCCAAATAGTACAGGGCTGCATCCGGATCGCTGCCCCGGATGGATTTGATCAAGGCTGAGGCCAGTTCGTAATGGCTGTCTCCGTCCCTGTCGCTCCTTTGCAGGATTTCCGGCAGGGCGGAGCGCAGGGCTTGCGGATCGCGATTGGAGGAGGGAAGTTCACTGATATATTCGATGAGATTTAGTAAGGTCCGGGCATCACCATGGCAATTGTGGACCACAAGCCGAACACTTTCTTCCGGGAGGTCCAGGTCCATAGCCTGGAGCCCCCTGAACGCCAGCTCTTGAAGCTCGTCTTCCTGCAGGGGGTGGAGGCGAAGGATGTGCAACCTGGAAACCAGCTGGTTGGTGATACTAAAAGAGGGGTTTTCCGTGGTCGTGGCCAACAAGATCAAGCGGCCGGATTCCAGCAGAGGAAGGAAAAAGTCCTGCTGAGCCTTGGAAAAACGGTGCAGCTCATCCAGAATAAGGATCTCGATGCCGGCCAGCTTTTTGCGCAGGGCGGCCAAGCCGATTTCCGGAGCGCTGACCCGCATAGAAGGGCGTCCCAAGGCGTTGGCTACCAACAAAGCTAATGTGGACTTGCCGCATCCCGGAGGCCCGAAGAAAAGCAGACTGGAGGGACTTTCAGAGCCCAACAGAGAGCGGAGGTGGGGCTGGATATGCTTCTGACCGATAAAATCCTGGAGACGGGTGGGGCGAAGGCGTTCGGCCAATGGAGGTGTTCGTGCTGTCCCGGCAGAGGGCATAGCTAAACCTTATTTGGAGTGAGGAGACTTTTGGGGACTGGATTGGGAAGAAGTGCTCGTATTTTGATGGCTTTTTGTATCATCGGATTCATCCATATCCAAACCCAGGTCGTGGACCAGGGAGCTCAGGTCCAGAAAATCGTCATCTTGATCTTCCTGCTTGGGACCCGCAGATACATCAGATGGATTTGATGCTGAGCGATCGGGTGTATATTGGACTGTGGAACCAGACGGTGGTGGCTGCGGCCCCGGAGGATTTTGCGGCTGCAGGAGTTCATCCAGCTCCGGAAAATCGAGTTCGTTTTCATTGAAATCTTGCTTGTTGGAGATATGTGTTTGTTTTTGATCTCTTGGCTGTCCCTCAAGTAAATGCCCTTCTTTCAACAAGTCTTGATCAGGATTCGATTTGAGCCTGGAGCTAGGAGCAGAAGCCTGCTTGCTATCAGGCTTGGATTGCAAAGGGGCAGACCAGATTTCCGATGCAGATGCTGCCAAGGAGGTACTCGCTTCCCCCTGGTCAACTTGTCGCTGATGCTTCCCTTCAGGGGCTGAGGCCACCAGCCAATCCAGGTTCAAGGCCTTTTTTTCTGGGGTCCAGTCTCGTCCGCATCGAGGGCAGGAGGGAAGATAATCAAAACTCGTGTATTTGCAATGGGTGCAGAACATGGCATTTAACTCAATGTTTTTGCTTGTTCTTGGACGTCCGGGCCAGGACAGGTGTCTTTGAGCCCGCGCCTGCGAGCCCAGGGCTTTAGGGTTCTGCTTCTCATTATCGACAATTTCGGTGCCAGCTAACCGACGGAGGTTGAAGGATATCTGACCTCTTTGGTCCTTGATCTGCGGATGGCTTTGAAGTCATCGATGAGGGCCACCAGTCTGCCGTAGTACTTCCTGATTTGCAAACCGTAATCAGTGAGCTGATCCTTGGGGGGATGGACGTAGGTCTTACACAAATAGGAATCGTTGATAATCCTTTCGCCCAAGTGAATAGCGTGTTCGGTAATGGAATCAAAGTATTGCACCAGGTCAAATTTGAGCTCAGTCAGAATGCGGGTCGCCTGCTTGAGCATTTCTAAGTTATTTAGCTTGCTGCCTTTGTAATATTTGTTCGCGATGTCTTCCAGGAATTTTATTTTTCTGGCCTGCTGAATATAGCTGTATTGTTCCCAAACCTCATGGTACAGATGATGTAGATTTTGAAATTCAGCTGACAAAGAGGGATCAAGGAGGTAGTTTTCCAGAACTTTGGTTACATTGGTATAGAATTCATCCGAGTAACTAAGGATTCGGCGTTGATGCTTGCGGAGCCAGGAATATAAAAATTTGAGCCGCTTGATATGCGTATCTGTATTCTCCACGATCTCGTTTCGCTTGTATTTGACTCGACCGGTATACTCTCCCTTGACGATATCGTTGAGGATCAAGGTCATCAGACTGGTGTCTTTGATCAGATTGACTGAGGAAGTTATCTCGCCGGTCAGGGGATGGATAATTTCCTGCCTGGTAACCGATAAAGCCCTGTCTTTGCGAACGTTTTGCGGATCGTATTTGTGTTGACGGTAATGGACACGGAGGATGACCGCTGGTTCGTCGTTTTCCAGTAAGAACCCGCCTTTTCTGAGTATCTTGAGTTGTTCTTTCTGGCTCTTGGCAACTGAAACCAAGGCGATTTTGTCCAGTTGCGGATACAGGGAATTGTGGGTCAGCGATGACAGGGTGGTCAGGGTGCGGTCACTTTGACCTAGAACCCGGATGAGAAAGTCTTCACCCATCTTAAACAAACGACGAGAAAAGAGAGCAGCAGAGGTTCTGCGTTCGGAAGTAATAGGAAATCCGTAAAGCTCCATGAGGTACTGATAGACGAAGATCCGGTTGAGTTCGTAGAGCCGGTTGTCCCCGGCCTTGAACCTCCCGATGCGCAGACCAAAGCGCTTGAGTTCAGAGTCCAGATCAGAGGGCAAGGAGGCGTAAATGCCGCAGGTATAAAAATCTCCAGCCGCGTTTTTGGCCATAACGTGGCCACGGTCCATATGCAAAATATAGGGCAGTATGCTGGGATACGAAAGTATATCGGTCACTCTGTGCCGATCGAAGGCGGCTCTGAACTCGTCCTGATGGACCTTGGGCAGACGGCTTAAGAAGACATCCCGGTTTTGTTGAATGATGGCCGGCTCAAATGGGGAGGCCGGACCACTGCTGGTGGTGAAGGCGTCTTCAACGCAGTGGAGGATATCAAACTGAAATACTTCCTGAAAATAGTCTATAGGCCGATCGAAAACCACCAGGCTGAATCCAGGTAGATCTTGATATTCGTACAGATTGGACTCAAAGGATGGCAACAGCTCCTGGGGAGAAACCAGGGGATAATCGGCCATGGACAAATAAGGACGCAACAAGCAGTGCTTGACATGCACAAAATCCAAAAAACGACGCAGATTCTCCAGCGTGCTGATGGTCAGTGGGTGCCTGAGGGTGAAGGCGTCATCCCATTTGATATCCGGTACCTGGGTAAAGGCGTCTTCCCAAACAAAGCTCATAGTGAAAATACGGCCTTTGATATGCAATCCATATGGAACACATTTTGCTTATATATGATTTTTAGGTAAAAATCAATACTTGTGAGGGAAACTGGCCAGACACTGTCTATTGACGAGGGCATTGAGATGGCTTATACTATAAGTTATCGAAGGAATCTTGACCGAGTAGCTGCTTTTTTTTACCATATATTGTATATGCCAGCCTTTGCAGGCGGATTCTTTTATTTCTCAAGGAGGAAATCGGGACATGGAATATCAGGTTGAGGATATCTCGCCAGTTAAAAAACAGGTTACTGTGCACACCACGGCTGACGAAGTAAACGCAGCCTTAGGGACTGCGGTCGCCTTTTTCAAAAAAGATCTGAAGATGGACGGCTTTCGGCAGGGCAAGGTTCCCTCTTCTGTGGTGGAAGGTAAATTCAAAAAAGAAATTACCGACCAAGCCACCCGGGATCTGTTCAACGTACATTTTTCTCAGATTTTCGGTGAGTTAGGGGTAGACCCGGTGTCCGGTATCAATATGGATACAGATGCACAACTGGAGCGGGATCAAGATTTGAACTACAGCTTCCATTTTGAGTATATTCCTGAGCTCGATCTTCCGGAATACAATGGACTGAAAACCACTCAAAAGAAGGTTGAGATAAGTGAGGACATGATTGAGTCCGCCTTTCAAAGGATTTTAAGAGATAACAGCACGTTGGAACTCGTTAAGGAAGATCGGCAACCAGAAGATGGTGATGTGGCGATCATCGATTTTGTGGCCTATCAAGATGGGGAACCCCTTGAAAACCTGCAAGCCCAAGGTTTTGAACTTCCGTTGGGAGAGGGGCAGGCCCTTCAATCCTTTGAAGAAATCGTCAAGGAGCTGAGTCCGGGACAGAGCGGGCAAGGTGATGTGACTTTTCCGGATGATTTTTTGAATAAAGAGTTGGCCGGAAGCACTGTGACCATGCAGGTCACTTTGAACGTGATCAAAGAACGTAAGCTCCCGGAAGTGGATGACAATCTTGCAGATAAGCTGGGTTTCAACAGTATTGACGAGGTGCGGGAGCACATCAGGAAGGCCTTCGCTGAGCGCATGGAAAAGATGGAAAAATCCGCAGCTCAAAAACGTCTTTTGGATCAAATAATGACCGCAACAGATGTGCCATTGCCTCAATCCATGGTCGATTCTCAGGTGGACCGTATGCTGGAATCCAAGAGAGCCAGTTTGGAAAAGCAAGGAAAGAGCCTGGATTCGGAAGGCGGAGAGGAGGCGGTTCGGCAAGCCCTTCTCCCAGAGGCTGAGGAGGTGGTCAAAGCTCATGTCGTTTTACTGGATATTGCCAAACGGGAAGAACTAACGGTTTCCAATGAAGAAGTTGACGTCCATTTGTACCGTTTAGCAATCAATTCCGGACAGGACCCCCAGGAGCTGAAAAAGTATTACGAGCAAAACAACCTCATGTTTGCTCTGCGGGACAGCCTGTTGGCGGACAAAGCCATGGACAGGATATATGAGAATGCGGTGATTGAGGAAGAGGAACCAGAAGTCAGCGACCAAGACAGCTCCGAGGCAGAAACGGCCGTGGAATAAAATACTTGGATTTTCAGTAGTTAAAGTCCAAGACTTCAGTAACAACAGATTCAACTCAGGAAAGACGTGAAAGATATGGCTAATATACCCATTGTCATTGAACATACCGGACGAGGTGAGCGGGCCTACGATATTTATTCCCGCCTCTTGCGGGACAGGATTATTCTTTTGGGCACACCTGTTGACGACTATGTGGCCAATTTACTTTGTGCCCAGCTTTTATTTTTGGAATCCGAGGATCCGGAGAAAGAAATCAATTTCTACATCAACAGCCCAGGGGGCTCGGTGACAGCCGGCTTGGCGGTGTATGATACCATGCAGTATATTTCAGCTCCGGTGGCTACCCTCTGCCTGGGGCAGGCTGCCAGCATGGCCGCTGTGCTTCTGGCCGCTGGAACAAACGGGATGCGTTATGCTTTGCCCCATAGCCGGATCCTTTTGCATCAACCTATGGGTGGTTTTCAGGGTCAGGCCTCAGATATTGACATTCAGGCCAGAGAAATTATCCGTATGAAAGGAAAGCTCAATGAAATATTGTCCGCACATACGGGGCAGGACTTGAGCAAGGTGGAGCAGGACACTGACCGCGACTACTTCATGGGGGCAGGCGAAGCTAAGGACTACGGAGTCATTGATCAAATGCTTTCCTCCAGGAAGGAAGTCCAAGGCAACTAAAATACGAAGCAGCTCTGAAAAGCACAGAGGCATTGATCTCCGAGCCAGAGAGCTGGAAGAAAGACCTCAGGTAGGAATATGAATCAAGATAAAGAGAAAGCTCCTGAACTAAGCTGTACGTTTTGCGGTAAGAGTCAGGACTCGGTGCAAAGGCTTATAGCAGGTCCGGATGTGTACATTTGTGATGAATGCGTCGCCTTGTGTAACGATATCCTGACTCAGGACAAAATCAGCGAGGAGACGAGCGAAGGACGTCTGTTGCCCCCGAGTGAACTGAAAAAATCCTTGGATGACTATATTGTGGGCCAGGACCAGGCCAAGCGGGTGCTGTCCGTGGCAGTGTATAATCATTACAAACGGGTACACTACCACGACAGAACCTCCAAGGACGTCCAATTGGACAAAAGCAATATCTTGCTTATCGGACCCACAGGGACCGGAAAAACCTTGATGGCCCAGACACTGGCCAGGGTTTTGCAAGTTCCCTTCGCCCTGGCCGATGCCACGACATTGACCGAGGCTGGATATGTGGGGGAGGATGTTGAGAACATTCTGGTTCAACTCCTGCAAAATGCAGACTACGATCTGGAGGCAGCTTCCAAGGGAATTGTGTATATCGATGAGATCGACAAAATCTCGCGGAAGGCGGATAGCGCTTCCATCACCCGGGATGTGTCCGGAGAAGGGGTGCAACAGGCCCTGCTGAAGATCATAGAGGGAACTGAAGCCAATATTCCACCCAAGGGAGGAAGGAAGCATCCACAGCAAGAGTATATCCGCCTGGATACGTCCAATATTCTTTTTATTATGGGCGGAGCTTTCGTGGGCTTGGACACCATTATCAAGCAGCGGACCCAAGGCAGTGCCATGGGTTTTGGGGCGGAAGTGAGCTCCAAGAAGGAAAGCGACTTGGGCCAGTTGCTGCGCCTGAATCAGCCTCAAGATCTCATCAAGTACGGGCTCATTCCGGAGTTCGTGGGCCGAATACCTGTCGTTACCGCCTTGGATGAGCTGGACGAGGACGATTTGGTCCATATCCTAAGCGAGCCCAAGAATGCCTTGGTCAAGCAATATCAGAAGCTATTTGAACTGGACAATGTCAACTTGCGATTTACGCACAACGCCTTAAAGGCCATTGCCCACCAGGCCATGGAACGCAAGACCGGAGCCCGCGGCTTGCGCAGTGTGATGGAAGCCATAATGCTGGAAATTATGTATAAGCTTCCATCTATGCAGGCTGTTCAGGAGTGCGTGATCAATCGGGCTGTTGTAGAAGACGGCAAAGATCCTTTGATCTTTTATCAGCAAGAAGCAAAAAGTGCATAAGTTGACTGTGGACATATCCGAGCCGCCTCAGAGGCGGCTCGGAGGGTTTGCAAATTCTGAACCCTGCCGCCTTTGTTCAAGCCTTTCATTTGCTATCCAGCCCCTTTGAGTGACACTTCTGCAAAGCACTTGAGCATCTCGCCGGCTTATAGGCGAGAAACCATACTATGCCTTAAGTAGGTTGGAGGAACCATGAACGAATATACATATTATATCTCAGGCCAAGATGAGGAAATGATTCAGCTGCCCTTGATGACCCTGCGCGATGTGGTCATGTTTCCCAAAGCCATCATTCCCTTGTACGTGGGCCGGGAAGCATCGATCAAGGCTGTGGAGAAGGCTTTGGCCGATTACAACAAAAAAATATTGTTAGTCACCCAGCGCAATCCGGAAGACGAAAAGCCGCAACAGTTCGACCTGTTCCAGATAGGAGTGATCTGCAAAATCCTGCAACTCTTGCGCCTACCGGATGGAACGATCAAGGTCCTGTTTGAAGGTCAGGATCGAGCCACCTGGGAGGGCCAAGATCCCCTGTTTGATGAACAAGGGGACTTTCCTATTGTATCCGCCCAAGTGCAGGAGGAAGAGATTTCCACCGGAGCGGAAGTAGACACTTTGGTGGGCATGGTCCATGAGGCTGTGTCTACCTTTGGCAAGAAGAATAAAAATCTGTCCCAGGAGACTATCAAGGCCATTACCGGAATCCATGATCCCGGTCACTTGGCGGACATGGTCATTCCCCACCTCAAGGTGGAGTTCAGCCAGAAGCAAGAAGCCCTGGAGCAGCTCAACCCTTATTCCCGACTGGAGCTGGTCTACGGTCTGCTTCTGTCCCAGATCGAGCACTCCGAGGTGGAGGAAAAGATCAACGAACGGGTTAAGGAACAGATCGAGCAGAATCAGAAGCAATACTACTTAAATGAACAGCTCAAGGCCATCCACAAGGAGATGGGCGTGGAACAGGAGGCCGGTGCGGAGACGGACGAACTCCTGGAGCGGTTGGAGGCTAAAGACATGCCTGAAGAGGCCAAGGAGAAGGCCAAGCGAGAGATTCAAAAGTTGAAGCATATCCCGCCCTCCTCGGCCGAATATACAGTGATTCGTAATTATGTGGATTGCATTCTGGATCTGCCCTGGAATGTGATCAAGAAGACTGATCTGGATATCGATGCGGCCACCAAAATCCTTGATGAGGACCACTACGGACTGGAAAAGCCCAAGGAGCGCATCCTGGAGTTTCTGGCCGTTCAGAAGCTGGTGGAGAAGATTTCCGGACAGATTTTGTGCTTTGTCGGCCCGCCTGGAGTGGGCAAGACCTCTCTGGCCAAGTCCATCGCCCGGGCCATGGATAAGGAGTTCGTCCGCTTGTCCTTGGGCGGAGTGCGGGATGAAGCTGAAATCCGTGGTCATCGCCGGACCTATGTGGGGGCTTTGCCCGGAAAGATCATCCAGGCCTTGAAGCGTAAAGAATACAACAATCCGGTCATGTGCCTGGACGAAGTGGACAAGATGAGTACCGACTTCCGGGGTGATCCTTCCTCTGCTCTGCTGGAGGTTCTGGACCCGGAACAAAACTATGCCTTCAGCGATCATTACCTGGATATGGATTACGACCTGTCCAACGTATTTTTCATCACCACCGCAAATACCCTGCAGACCATTCCCTGGGCCCTGCGGGACCGCATGGAAATCATCCACATCCCCGGGTATCTGGAAACGGAAAAGATGCACATCGCCAATTCGTTTTTGCTTCCCAAACAGATAACCAGACACGGACTGCAGGCCGAGCAGGTCCATGTCTCGGATCAGGCCATCCAGGAGGTTATCCGCCACTACACCCGGGAATCCGGAGTGCGCAACCTGGAGCGGGAGCTGGCCTCCATCTGCCGCAAGCTGGCCAAGCGAGTGGTCCAAGAGAAAAAGACAGGGCAATCCGTCCAAGTGAACAAGAAGTCCGTAGGTAACTTGCTGGGGGTGCCCCAGTACCGTTACGGAGAGCGGGAGGAAAAGGCCTTGGTCGGACTGGGCACAGGATTGGCCTGGACCGAAATGGGCGGTGAGCTGTTGATGATCGAGGTGGCCCTGATGTCCGGGACCGGAAAAATAGAGGTTACCGGCAAGATCGGGGATGTGATGCAGGAGTCGGCCAAGGCGGCCTTGAGCTATGTTCGATCCCGGTCGGATCTCTTTGGGCTCAAGCCGGAGTTCTACAAGGAAGTGGACATTCACATCCATGTGCCGGAAGGGGCTACCCCCAAAGACGGGCCATCGGCCGGAATCACCATGGGCACGGCCCTGGTTTCCGCCCTGCTCAATATGCCGGTGAACAACGATTTGGCCATGACCGGGGAAATCACCCTGCGCGGCCGGGTCCTGCCCATAGGCGGCCTCCGTGAAAAGCTTCTGGCCGCCCATCGAGGATTGATCTCCAAAGTGATCATCCCCAAGGACAACAGCAAGGATCTGAAAGAAGTCCCCCAGGCCATACTTAAGGATCTGGAGATAGTTGAGGTGGAGCATATGGACGAGGTCTTACCCCTGGCCTTGGTCAATGTGCAGCCTAAGGAGATCTTTTGCGGCCAGCCCCGGAGCGTGTCCCTGGTCCAGAGTCTGCGTCAGGAACAGAACCGGCCGCAAGCTCAATAAAAAAAAGCCCCCGCAATTGCGGGGGCTTTTTTTTATCTTTCTGAAAGCCTTGCCTAATGTTCATCAACTTGCTATATTTCAACAGTTTGTCCACCATTGAAAAAGAGGAGGAGGCCGATGAAAAGAGTGCTCTCATTGTGTATCGGGCTGGTCTGTGTTTTGGCTCTGGCCGGGGGTGTGCAGGCCAAGACTATGAAGTTGGCTATGGATGCGGATCCGGTCTCTCTGGATCCCCAGGTTCAGCTCTCCGGGGGGATGCTGCAATATTCGCACATGGTCTTTGATCCCTTGATCCGCTGGACCCAGGATATGGACTTTGAACCCCGGCTGGCCAAATCCTGGGAGCGGCTGGACGAGACGACAGTCCGTTTCCACCTGCGGGAAGGGGTAACTTTCCACAGCGGCAATGCTTTTACAGCCGAGGATGTGGTCTGGAGCGTGGACCGTCTCAAGCGCAGCCAGGATTTCAAGGGGCTCTTTGAGCCATTTGTCGGAGCCAAAGCGGTGGATAAATACACCGTGGATCTGGTCACCAAAAAGCCCTATCCCTTGCTCTTAAACATGGCCACCTATATCTTCCCCATGGACAGCGAGTTCTATACCGGAACCGACGAAGAGGGAAAACCAAAGGACGCCATTGTCAAGACCGGGTATTCCTTTGCCAATACTCATGAGTCGGGTACTGGCAAGTATATGGTTACCGAGCGCCAACAAGGGGTGCGGGTGGTCTTTGAAGAGTATGAAAATTATTGGGACACCGGGTCTCCGGGCAATATCGACAAGATAGTGTTCACCCCCATCAAAAAGGACGCTACCCGGGTGGCTGCCCTTCTCTCCGGAGATGTGGATTTCATCATGCCCGTTCCTCCCCAGGACTATGCGCGGATCAGCCGGACAGAAGGAATCAAGCTGGTCACGCTGCCGGGAAGCCGGATCATTACCTTCCAACTGAACCAAGAGCGTCGGTCGGAGTTTCAAAACCGCAAGGTACGTCAGGCCATTGTCCATGCAGTGAACAATGAGGGCATTGCGGACAAGATTATGAAGGGCAAGGCCACTGCTGCCGCCCAGCAGGCTCCGGAAGGCTACTTGGGGTATGTGGAAGAGCTCACCCCCCGCTATGACCTGCAAAAAGCCAAGGAGCTCATGGCCGAGGCCGGATATGAGGATGGCTTCGAGTGCTCTATGATCGCTCCCAACAATCGGTATGTGAACGACGAAAAGATTGCCGAGGCTGTGGTTTCCATGCTGGGCAGAATCGGGATCAAGGTCAATCTGAAGACCATGCCCAAGGCCCAGTACTGGGATCAGTTCGACGCTCAGGTGGCTGACATCCAGATGATCGGCTGGCATCCTGATACAGAGGACTCGGCCAATTATACCGAGTTCCTGCTGATGTGCCCGAACAAGGAGACCGGGTACGGCCAATACAACAGCGGCAACTACTGCAATCCCAAAGTGGATGAGCTGATCATGAAGTGCCAGAGTGAGACCGACCGCGACAAGCGGGCGGAGATGCTCAAACAAGTGGAGCGCATTCTCTACAATGACGCGGCCTTCGTCCCTCTGCACTGGCAGCATTTGTCCTGGGCCGGGAAAGAAAGCCTGGACATCAAGCCCATTGTCAATGTTATGAATTTCCCCTATTTCGGGGATCTGGTAATGAACTAGCCGGGGCTTGATCTTGGCCTCTGATATGATGTAAGGCAGGTTCACCAGTGAGGTGGATCTGCCTTTTTACATTTCAGCCTGGCCTCCGGCCAGTCTGAAATATTTTTGCCCCAAAGGGAGCAAATTTCTCCTTTTTTTGTCCGTCTTGGGGCAAAAAAAGGGGGAATTCGCCAAATTGATCATACATGAAACATACCAAGAGAACAGTCAGTGATCCAAGATTGAGTGGAAGATAACCTATGTTTGCCTTTATCCTGCGTCGGATCCTCCAGGCCCTCCTGGTTATGTTCGTCATCAGCGTGATCGGGTTTGCCATCAAGCACAATGTGGGCGATCCGGTGCGCCAGATTACCGGCATCTCAGTCTCTGCGGCTGAACGGGAGGCCTTGCGGGACGAGCTGGGGCTGAATGACCCTGTGTACATCCAGTTCGGACGTTTCCTCAAAGATGCCGCGCATGGAGATCTGGGAACTTCCTTTTTCTACAAGAAACCAGCCACTCAGGTCATTCTGACCAAGGCCCCGGCCACCATCGAGCTGGTCCTGGTCAGTGCCCTGATCATTATCGGTTTGTCCATTCCCTTAGGTATCTTTTCGGCCATCAAACCCAGGCATGTATTTTCCAGAGTGGTTATGGGGGCCAGCATCGTCGGGGTATCCATCCCGGTCTTTCTGACCGCCATCATGGGCATCTATCTCTTTTCTATCCAACTGGGCTGGCTGCCTTCCTTTGGACGTGGAGCTACTGTGAACCTGTGGGGCTGGCGAACAGGTTTTTTGACCCTGGACGGTTGGCTGCACCTCATCCTGCCCAGCATTTCCCTGTCCTCGATTATGCTGCCCTTGTTCATTCGCCTCATCCGTTCAGAGATGATGGAGGTCCTGGAAACAGAATATATTAAGTACTCCTGGGCCAAGGGATTGAACAAATACCGGATCTGGTTCGTACACGCCTTTAAGAACACCCTTCTGCCGGTCATCACCGTGGGCGGGGTGCAGCTGGGGATCACCATCGCCTTTACCATTTTGACCGAGACGGTCTTTCAATGGCAGGGTTTGGGCTTTTTGTTCATGGAGGCGGTGGAGCGCTCGGATACCTCACTGCTGGTGGCCTACCTCATGTTTGTGGGCTTGGTCATGGTGGTGGTCAATACTGTGGTGGATATTATTTACGGCATCGTCAATCCCACTGTGCGCATAACGGGGGCCAAATGAAACGGCAGTGGCTGCGGTTCAAAGATTCCTATCTGTGGTACAGTTTCAAGCGGGACAAGGTGGCTATTCTCAGTTGTTTTGTTTTTGTCCTTCTTTTTGCCTGCGCCATGCTGGCCCCCTGGATTTCTCCCTACAACCCATACGACCCGGCCAATATAGACATTATGGCCTCGGAGACACCCCCCATGTGGATGGAGGGGGGTACTTCCGAATATATCATGGGCACCGACGCCCAAGGGCGGGATTTACTTTCCACCATGATCTACGGGATGCGCATTTCCATCACTATCGGCGTCTTCGCTGTCTTGCTGCAGGCTTTTTTGGGCATTGTCATCGGGCTTATCTCCGGATATTTCGGGGGCAAGCTGGATTCATTCTTCATGCGCATGGCCGATGTGCAGCTCTCCTTTTCCTATCTTATGGTGGCCATCTTCATCAGTGCTGTTTTGCAGGCGGCCATTGGAGTGGGACGGTTCGGGGAGATAGCGGTTCCCTTTCTGATCATTGTCATCGGCCTGGCCCAGTGGCCGCAGTATGCCCGGACGGTGCGGGCTTCGGTGCTGGCGGAAAAGAAAAAGGAATATGTGGAAGCGGCCCGGGTAGCCGGATTCAACGCCCAGCGCATCATGTGGCGGCACATCCTGCCCAACTGCATGTCCCCCATTCTGGTCCTGTCCACCATTCAAGTGGCTAATGCGGTGATGAGCGAAGCTGCCCTGTCCTTTCTGGGCCTGGGCATGCCGGTGACCAGACCGTCTTTAGGGTCCCTGATCAATTCCGGTTTTGAGTACATTTTCAGCGGTTCCTGGTGGATTACGGCCTTTCCCGGAATCCTCCTGGTCATTCTGGTCCTGGCCGTGAACCTGTTGGGCGATTTCCTCCGGGATGTACTCAACCCCAAGCTGTATAAGGCATGAGCAAAAAACATCAAACTGGAGTGGCCATGGCGTCTGCAAAGACATCTCCTGTGTTGCTTGAGGTCCAGGACTTGATAGTCAATTTCGCCTTGCGCGGCGGGGACTTGACCGCTTTGAACGGGGTCAGCTTTTCCCTGGATAAAGGCGAACGCTTGGGGCTGGTGGGTGAGAGCGGAGCGGGAAAGTCTGTGGCTGGATTCTCCATTATTAATCTGATCAGTAAACCGGGATATATTGCTGCAGGCAAGGTCCTGTTCCAGGGTCGGGAAATCAGCGCCCTGCCCTTTGAAGAGTTGCGTCGGATTCGAGGCAACGGGATCAATATGGTCTTTCAAGATCCCATGATGACCTTAAATCCGGTGTTGACCATCGGAACCCAGATGATGGAGACCATCCAGGCCCATAAAGGGGTCAGCGACAAAGAGGCTGAGGCCATGGCCGTGGACAAGCTGCATCAGGTGCATATTCCATCTCCGGAAAAGCGCCTGACCCAGTATCCCCACGAGTTCTCAGGGGGGATGCGCCAGCGGATTATTATCGCCATTGCCTTACTCAATAATCCGCAACTGATCATTGCCGACGAGCCGACTACCGCCCTGGATGTGACCATCCAGGCTGAGATCATGGATCTGTTTCTGGAGCTTTGCAGTCAGCAGGACATGGGGCTCATACTGATTACTCACGATCTGGCCGTGGTCTCGGAAACCACGGAGAAAATGGCCGTCATGTATGCCGGCCGGATTGTTGAACAAGGTCCTACGGATGAGGTCATCCAAGACCCTCAGCATCCGTACACCCGGGGACTCATTTCCGCTCTGCCCCAGATGGAACAGCGAGGAACCAGGCTGAACCAAATCCCGGGGACCATGCCCACTTTGACCAGCATCCCTCCCGGGTGTTCCTTCCATCCCCGCTGCCAAATGGCCAATGACCTCTGTTCCCAGCACGCCCCGGAGCTTGCTCCGACCCAGGCCAGAGAACGTTTGGTGGCCTACCATCGTTTCCAACCCTAGCCGATACGGTCGAGGTTATGGATCATTCACAGCACAATATCCCGGCATCTTTAGTGTCTGCTTGCCAGTTGCATAAAATATTCGATATATCCGGTGGGCTTTTGGATCAGCTGAGATGGCGTGAAGGCCGTTTACAGAGGGAAAAGACCCTGGTCAAGGCTATCACCAATGTCAGCTTTGAGATTCTGCCGGGGGAGACTTTGAGCGTGGTCGGGGAAAGCGGATGCGGAAAATCCACCCTGGGCCGGACGGTGATCGGTCTGCACCAGCCCAATAGTGGGCAGGTCTACTATAATCAAAACCGCATCGATACCTTGAACCCCAAACAGATGCTTCCCTTTCGGCGTCGGATGCAAATGGTTTTTCAGGACCCTTACGCTTCGCTGAACCCCCGCAAGCGAGTGATCAGGATCCTGGAGGAACCGTTGACCTTCCATTTCCCCGAGATGTCCGCCGCAGAACGTAAGGACCGTCTGGAAGAAGTCATGCTTCAGGTGGGAGGTGATCCCCAATGGCTAGGCCGTTTGCCCCACGAGTTTTCCGGGGGGCAGAGGCAACGCATCAGTATTGCCCGGGCCCTGGTGGTGGATCCGGAATTCATTGTGGCCGACGAACCTATCTCTGCTTTAGATGTTTCCATCCAGGCCCAGATCTTAAATCTCATGCTCGACGCCCAGGAACAACGGGGATTGACCTACCTGTTCATCGCCCACGACCTGTCGGTTGTGGAGCATATCTCCACCCGGGTGGCGGTCATGTACCTGGGCACTATCTGTGAGTTGGCCGAAGCAGCCGATTTGTTCGCCAATCCCCGGCACCCCTACACTCAGGCCCTGCTCTCGGCCATTCCCCGCCTGGGGAAGAAGAGAGAAGGGCATGTCAAGCTGCAGGGGGAAGTGCCTACCCCCATCAATCTCCCCCCCGGCTGTGTCTTCCATCAACGGTGCCGCTTCGCCCGGGACATTTGCCGCCAGGAGTTCCCGGAGCTTATATCTCAGACCGACGGCCGACTCCTGGCCTGCCATGGGGTACGGGAAGGGTGGGTGTGAGAGGACAGAGGACAGAGGTCAGAGGACAGAGGTCAGAGGACAGAAGACAGAGGTCAGAAAAAAGCTGGCGGCCGCCGCCAGAGGCTGCGCTGAACACCGAACACTCAACACTGAACACTCAATCCCCCCTCATTTTTGAGACTGCTCAAAGGTCCCCCGAATCTCCCGGTGCAGCTCGGTGAAGGTTCCCTCTTGTATGGCCTTTCGTACCCGGCGCATGAGTCCCAAATAATAGGCCAGGTTGTGGATGGTGTTTAAGCGGTAGGCCAGAAGCTCCCGGGCAATGTACAAGTGGCGGAGGTAGGCCCGGGAAAAGGTCCGGCAGGTGTAGCACTGGCAGGCCAGGTCAAGAGCCGATTCGTCAGCCCTGTATTCCAGGCGCTTGATGTTTATTTTTCCCCGGCTGGTGTACAGGGTTCCATTCCGGGCGTTGCGGGTGGGCAGGACGCAGTCGAACATATCCATCCCCAGAGCCACTGAGTCTACCAAATCCAGGGGGGTGCCCACACCCATGAGATAGCGGGGTTTGTCCTCAGGCAGCAGGGGCGCGGTGTGGGCCAGGATATCCAGCATAACCTGCTTGGGTTCTCCCACACTCAACCCCCCTATAGCCAAGCCGGAAAAGGGCAAAGCACTCATTTCTTCCGCCGAGCGGGTCCGCAGATCGGGGAAAAAACCTCCCTGGACAATGCCGAAAAGGAGTTGCTTGCCGTTGCCCGGGGGGTAGGCCTGCAGGCTGCGCCTGGCCCAGTCGGTGGTCAGGGCCACAGACTTCCGGGTGTACTCCCAATCGGCCTCATAAGCCACACACTCATCCAGGACCATCATGATGTCCGAGCCCAGGTTCATCTGGATGTCCATGACCCCCTCCGGAGTGAACCAGTGCCTGGAACCATCGATGTGGGATTTGAATTCCACACCTTCCGATGTCAACTTGCGCAGGGCAGAGAGGCTGAAGACCTGGTAGCCACCGCTGTCGGTCAGGATGGGGTGATGCCAGCTGGAAAAGGAGTGCAGGCCGCCCAATTGGGCCACCAGCTCATGACCTGGACGCAGGTAGAGATGGTAGGTGTTGCCCAGGATGATCTCCGCGCCTATATCCACCAGATCCTGGGGGCTTAAGCTTTTCACACTGGCCTGAGTGCCTACGGGCATGAAGGCCGGGGTCTGGATCTCTCCGTGGGCCGTGTGCAGACGGCCTCGTCGGGCCGAACCGTCGGTGTGGGTGATCTGGAATTGGTCTGCAGCCATGCGAACAGTTCTATCCTTCCGACAAAGCGGCGGCCGCCGCCAGCGGCGGCAGAGGCCCTTGAGGGCTGCCTGGATTTATCGTTTTGATTTCGAGGACATCAGAGGCTTGCATTCTGTCAAGGCAAAGAGGGTATCACTCCCGGCGATGCTGAGCATTGTGGACTCCCTTTCATATCCTATGTGTACCTCTATTCGGTCTACTTGCCGGGAAATCTGCTGGTAAAAGGCCATCCGCAATTCCCCTGTCCAGAAATGATCCTTTTGGGTGCAGGTTAAGGCGGTGTCCAAATAATCAAAATATACAGCGTGATTGACGTGGCCGTAAATATCGTAATCAGAGGTCCGGGTGGTTATGGGCACTGCAGCCTGAACGGGAAATCCGGTTTCCGGCTTCCACTTGGCCAGATCCCAGTCCAGGGCATGATCGGCTTCGATCTCATAACGCTCGGCCATTGTTGCAGGAATGCGTTTGAGTCGCTTGGCAACGAGGTCGTAGAGGAGCCAGAGACTGGTGGCCGAAACCAGGGTCTTTCCATTTCCCCGGATTTCAAACTCGCGCAGGGCTCGAAATCCTTGAATTCCCTTGGACCAGGTAGTTACCAGCAGTTCCTGACCATAGGCAGGCAGATGATGGATTTTGAGCCCGATTTTGTGCATCATCCAGGCCAGGCCTTGACCGTGGAGCAGGTCTTTGGCAGGCAGGCCCACTAGGTCCGTGTGCTGGATGGCGGTTTCCTCCATGCGGCGGATAAGGGCTACTGCTTTAAGCTGCAAAGACTGGTCGACATCCAGATAGGACAGGGCCCAGGGTTGCTCGACGCGCATAAGTGCTCCCATTTCAGCGCCGCCAACGGCGGCGCTGAAATGTTGTTTCGTATCAGATGATTGGTGATACGACTTTTTTTCGGGCTGGTCAGGACATAAGCTATTCAGAAGCGAAAATCAAGGAAGGAGTTTTGTATGCGGACGGCCGACGATCTGGCATCCACACTGCGCCGTATCGACGGCAAGGGCTACAAGGCCTATAAAGATACACTGGGCGGATATGACCTTGGTACGTGCATGCTCCATATCGATCATGTGCAAAGCGATCCATTTGCTCCGCCCAGTCGGTTGCGGGTGACTGTGAATCAGAAGCGGGCGGCCCTGCCCCGGGATCTCTTTGCCTCCCCAATCCGGCGAACGGCCACCGAGGATTTCTTGACCCGCTGTTTTGCCCGGGGGATTCAAGAGGTGCATCGCCCGGAAAAGGGCACGGGCAAAAGCGGAGCACTGGGCATCGACCTCCCGGGGCAGGAGATTCTGCCCCGCACCTCCATGCGGGTGGATGAAGATATGGTCCAGGCCAGGTTCGTCTGCGGTCTGCCGGCTAAGGGTCGAACGGTCATGAGCCGGCAGGCGGAATTGATTTTGCTGAAAACAATCCCCCGCTTGGCAGAAATTGCCCTGCTCGGGTCCAGTCTGGATATGACCGCTTTGGACCGACACGTAAAAACATGTGAGGATCAGGAGTTTTTAAGGGGAGCATTGTCTGCCAGGGGGCTGGCCGCATTTGTGGGCAATGGAGCGATTCTGCCCCGGGCAAGCGGGGTCAGCGACCGTCCTTTACGTTCTGAAGAGGCAGTGCCCTTTTCCTCACCCCTTGGCCTGGAGACGGCGTTTGAACTGCCGAACCAAGGAACAGTCACCGGCATGGGGATCCCCCAGGGAGTGACTTTGGTTGTTGGGGGAGGCTATCACGGGAAATCCACCCTGCTCAAGGCTCTGGAGCGTTCAGTGTACAATCATATCCCCGGGGATGGGCGGGAAATGGTGGTTACTGAAAAAAGTGCTGTCAAGATCCGGGCTGAGGATGGACGCAGCGTGGCCGGCGTGGATATTCAGCCATTTATCAGTCATCTGCCCATGGGCCGGGAGACATCAGCCTTTTCCTCGGACAACGCCAGCGGGAGCACCTCCCAGGCGGCGAACATCATGGAAGCCCTGGAGGCGGACAGCTCCCTGCTTTTATTGGATGAGGATACTTCGGCCACCAATTTTATGATCCGGGACAGTCGCATGCAACGCTTGGTGTCCAGACAATGCGAGCCGATCACCCCTTTTATCGATCGGGTGCAGGAAATGTATTCCCGGCTGGGGGTGTCCACTATCCTGGTTTTGGGCGGATCCGGAGATTACCTGGATGTGGCTGATCAGGTCATTATGCTCCACAACTACCAGGTGCAGGAAGTGACAGCCAAAGCCAGAGAGATTGCGGTCAGTATACAAACCAAACGGGACAGGGAGGTAAGCGCTCCTTTGAACGAGATTCAAAAACGCTGCCCGCATGCTCGGAGTTTTGCCTTAGGGCCGAGGGACAAAGTGAAAGCCAAGGGGTTGGGCGGGATACATTTCGGGCGGGAGATCATCGATCTTTGGCAAGTGGAGCAGCTGGTGGACGAAAGCCAAACCAGGGCTTTAGCTGCTATACTGCGCATCCTGCCCCAGTATCTGCAATCCACAGTGGGCCTTACAGATGCCGTTGAACAGATGCTCCGGGAGGTGTATACTTCCAGCATGGACGTCCTCTCGTATTCTCCGGACCGGCCGGCAGGCGATCTGGCTCTGCCCCGGAAGGAGGAAATCTGTGCCGCGGTGAACCGCTTGCGCACTTTGCGGGTGAAGACTTTGGATGCCACGTGTTGATCCTGGATATGTGAGAGTGGAAGCACGATATATGGGCATACCTTTTCATAACGCCTATGCCGATTTTCCGGACCCGGCCCTGGATGAAGTGGGCGAACTCCTGGCCATCGGGGGCGACCTGGAACCACAGCGGCTGCTGGCCGCCTACGCCAAAGGGATATTTCCCTGGTACGATGAAACAAGCCCCATTCTGTGGTGGTCACCGGATCCCAGATTGATCCTCATTCCCTCCAAGCTGCATATCTCCCGTCGCCTGAAACGGTTTATGGCCAAGAAGGGCCTGGCTGCAACAGTGAACATGAGCTGCCCTCAAGTGATTGAGTGCTGCGCCCGGGTGCCCAGGAGGGGAGTGAAGGGTACCTGGCTGGTTCCAGAAATGATTGAGGCCTATTCCCGGCTGCATGAGCTGGGGTATGTCCATTCGGTAGAGACCTGGCAGGATGGGGAGCTGGTAGGCGGAATTTATGGGGTCTGCCTGGGCCGGGCCTTTTTTGGAGAATCCATGTTCCATCTGGTCAGTAACGCCTCCAAGGTGGCCCTGGTCCATCTGGTCAATGTATTGCAGACCCATGGCATCCATTTCATGGATTGCCAGCAATCGACCAAGCACTTGCTCAGTCTGGGGGCCGGGGAAGTACCCAGGCGGGAATTCCTGGGCAGGCTGCATTTGGCCCTGGAGGCCGGGCCGGTGCCTGCGGATGCCTGGCGGGCCCGAAGATTGGTATAGCGTGAGAGATACGCCGAGTCAGATAGTATACAACTCCTCAGCGGTCAGGACTTTCACCTTGTTTTGGAGCAGGACGTCGATGGCTTGATCGGTGCGATCGAAGCGGAAGATGAGCACGGCGTTTTGGCCGCTTTGCTGGACAAAGGCGTACATATACTCCACATTGATCTCTTCTGCACTTAAGATTTGCAAAATGGCATTTAAGCCCCCGGGAGTATCCTCCACCTCCACCGGGACCACCGTAGTCCGACCCACAGTAAATCCGTGCTCCTTGAGCACAGATTTGGCCTTTTCGGTGTCCGAAACAATCAGGCGCAGGATCCCGAAGTCGGATGTGTCGGCCAGAGACAGGGCTCGGATGTTCAACCCAGCCTGAGACAAGGACTTGGTCACATCGCACAGCCTACCGGCCCGATTTTCCAAAAATACCGAGATCTGTTCCACCTTCATATTCCACCTCGTATGGGGTTGGTCAAAAAGTTCTCCCAGCCAGGTTCCAGCCCTTTCGCACGAGGGTACAAGGATACTGAACTGAGAATAAACCACTGACAATCATCCTGTCTTATGCCCAAGGACTTGGGCGGTCTCAGCCCTCCTTGCGCAGGTCGATGATGCGTTTGGCCTTGCCTTCGGAGCGGCTGATGGTTTGGGGCTCCACCAGCTTGATGTCTGCAGTTACTCCCAGAAACTCCTTGATGTTTTTTTGCAGTTTTCGCTCCAGACGCTGCAGGTGCTTGATCTCGTCGGAGAAGATGTTCTCGTTGACTTCCACCTGGACCTCCAGGGTATCCATGGAGGCCTCTCGACGCAGGATGAGCTGATAGTGAGGAGCCAAGCCCTCGGTTTCCAGGAGCAAGCTTTCGATCTGGGAAGGAAACACATTCACCCCGCGGATGATGAGCATATCGTCCGAGCGGCCCAGAACCTTGTCCATGCGCAGGTGTGTCCGGCCGCAGCGGCAGGGAATTGTGGTCAAACGGGTCAGATCCCGGGTCCGGTAACGGATCAAGGGCTGGGCCTCTTTGGTTAATGTGGTCAGGACGAGCTCCCCTGTTTCCCCGTAGGGAAGGGGTTCTTTGGTCAGGGGGTCGATTATTTCCGGGAGAAATTGATCTTCCCAAATGTGCAGGCCTTTCTGGGCCGTGACACATTCCATGGCCACACCGGGGCCCATGACTTCAGACAGGCCGTAGATATCCAGGGCCTTGAGGCTCAATTTGGACTGGATATCGTTCCTGAGCTCTTCGGTCCAGGGCTCGGCTCCGAAGATGCCGGTGTGCAGGCTGAAGTCCTGGAAATCGATACCAGCTGTTTGGGCCACGTCGGCCAGGTGCAGGGCGTAGGAAGGTGTGCAGCAGATCACTGTGGGTTTGAAGTCATGCAGGAGCATGACCTGGCGCTTGGTCCCTCCACCGGATACGGGCAGGATGGTGGCTCCCAACTGTTCTGCCCCGTAGTGAGCGCCCAGTCCGCCGGTGAAAAGGCCGTATCCATAGGCATTGTGCACAGTGTCTCTGCGGGTGACGCCCGCGGCCATAAAGGAGCGGGCCATGAGTTGGGCCCAGTTGCGTACATCCCGCTGGGTATAGCCGACCACAGTGGCTTTGCCCGTGGTTCCGGAAGATGCGTGGATCCGAACCACGTTCTCTCTGGGAACGGCAAACAGACCAAAGGGGTAATTGTTGCGGAGGTCCTGCTTCTCAGTCAGAGGCAAGTAGGCCACATCGGAGAGGCGTTTTATATGCTCGGGGCGGAGACCCAATTCTTCGAACTTGGTGCGGTAGAAAGGGACAGCGTAATAAGCTCGTTCCACCGCCCCCTGCAAGCGGCGGAGCTGAAGGGTTTCCAGGTCTTCCCGGGGCAGGGTCTCCATCTCCACATCGTACATCATTCTCCGTTCTCCTTGCCTGATATGAAATATGTATGGGCCGGGCGGGGGATCCACCGCTCTCTTTGTTTGTTGAACGCACCCGGGGCATGGTCCTGTCTTTTATAGTCCTTGTCAAGATCCGATGACTTGCAGTGTTTGCCATTGGGCTGTACATTCATTAGAAAAAGGCAAACAGAATGGTTCGGACACTATGACTGGAGGATACAAGGAAAGAATGAGTGCACAACAGGCGCCTATCGACAATGCCAAGACGTATCAGGAAAAAGTGAAGTCCATCCTGCATTGGTTGGAAGAAAAAAAAGCCACGGATATCGTGGCCTTGGATGTCAAGACCATGAACAGCCTGACGGAGGCGGTGCTTATTGTCTCCGCCACCACCATCAGGCATGCTCAGGCCTTGGCTGACGGGCTCATGCAGCATTTCGGAGAGCAGGGGTTCGAGGTGCTGGGCATGGAAGGCTACCAGATGGGAACCTGGATTTTAATTGACGGCAATGATGTGGTCATTCATATCTTTCAGGAGCAAGCGCGGTCTTTTTACCATCTGGAGGGACTGTGGAGCGGAGCACCCAGACTTGATGCCAATGCAGGTTCCGTATCCTAAGGAGAGGAGATGATGACCACATATACGCCCACTTTGCTGCTCATCCTGGATGGATGGGGACTGGGTGAGGCCAATGCCGGAAACGCAGTGCACACTGCGCACACCCCGAACATGGACCAGATTTTGGGCACAGCTCCTTGGACGACTTTGACCTGCAGTGGAGAGGCTGTGGGCTTACCAGCCGGGCAGATGGGCAATTCCGAGGTGGGGCACTTAAACATAGGAGCCGGACGCATCGTCTATCAGGACATTGTGCGGATTGACGCGGCCATAGCCGATGGATCGTTTTTCTCCAATCCGACCCTGTTGGATCTCATGGGGCGTATACAGGACCAAGGTGCTGCCCTCCATCTCCTGGGTCTGGTATCCGACGGGGGGGTTCACAGTCAGCAAAACCACCTTTATGCTTTGATTCGCATGGCCCGCGACCAGGGTTTGAACAATGTAGTGGTCCACGCCTTTCTAGATGGAAGAGACACCCCGCCCAGCAGTGGAGTGGATTACATACGCAGACTGCAGGATGTATTGAGAGAAAAGCAAGTAGGCCGTATTGGCTCGGTCAGCGGCCGTTACTATGCCATGGATCGGGACAAACGCTGGGAGCGTACCTCTCTGGCCTACACCGCCCTGGTTCGGGGGCAGGGACGTACCGCCGCGGATCCGGTCCAGGCGGTTGAAGATGCATATGCCCGAGGGGAAACGGACGAATTTGTCGTACCCACGGTTGTCGTGGAGGAGGATCAAAAGCCTACAGGGACCATTCAAGATGGAGACGGCCTTTTTTTCTTTAACTTTCGGGCCGATCGAATCAGGCAGATGGTCCGGGCTTTGACTGAACCCGGATTTGAGCATTTCCATGTTTCCCCCCGGCCCAATTTGTGCCAAGTGGCCAGTATGACGACATACGATGCCCAATTCAATCTGCCCGTGGCTTTTGCCCCCCAGATGCTGGCCAATATATTGGGCCAGGTATGTGCAGACTTGGGCTTGGCCCAGCTCCGTCTGGCTGAGACGGAAAAATATGCCCATGTGACCTATTTTTTTAACGGAGGCATAGAAGAGCCTTTTCCTCTGGAAGAGAGGATATTGATTCCATCACCCCAGGAAGTGGCTACATATGATCAAAAGCCGGAGATGTCGGTCTATGAAGTAACCGATACCTTGATTGAAAAGTGGGAAAGCCAAACATACACCTTGGTGGTCTGCAATTTTGCCAATCTGGATATGGTCGGGCATACCGGAAACTTTCAGGCTGCAGTCAAAGCCTGCCAGGCGGTGGACGAATGCCTGGGCAAAGTTATGCATTGTGTGCTGGGCAACGGGGGACGGATGCTGGTCACCGCAGATCACGGCAATGCCGAAATGATGCTGGACGAAAAAGGGGGCATTCAGACTGCGCACAGCCAAAACCCGGTACCTTTTGTCTGGCTGGAAGCTGATTACCCGGCAGCTGAGCTTCGTTCTCAAGGCATTCTCGGGGATATCGCCCCGACCATTTTGGATCTGTGGGGAGTACAAAAACCCAAGGAAATGACCGGTCAAAGCCTTGTCCGGCCTTCAACTGAATAAATCGCAGGAAAAGCTGAGCCCAATGACCGACAAACGCTTATTGATGCCTGTCAAGCCGGAAGGACTGGAGATCGTCTACTACTACCCTTGCCCTGCCTGCGGACGTAAGATCCCCCTGGTCGCACCACTGCAGCCGTCCATGGCCGCTTGCGACCAATGCGCTACCCAATTCCCGGTGGTTCCTGCCGACGGTCGGAGTGTGGAATTTATCAAGACCATGCTCAATCAAGGCAAGGCCGGCATTGATCCGGATTTTGTGTGAGCCCCTCCCAGCCTCATACTTCGGATACCGTAATCTGCGAAAAATGTACCGTGAGGCTCCATGTTCAGTAGTATTCTCGATCTGATCGGCAACACCCCCCTGATTCCTTTACGCAGGATGAATCCCAACCCGAGGGTGAATCTCCTGGCCAAGATTGAGTCCCACAATCCGGGTGGGTCCATAAAAGACCGGGTGGCCTTGGCCATGGTCGAGGCTGCGGAAAATTGCGGGCAATTGACTCCAGAGAAGATTGTTATCGAAGCCACCTCAGGCAATACCGGGATCGGGCTGGCCATGGTCTGTGCAGTCAAAGGGTACAGACTGAAGCTGTTGATGCCCGAAACCGCCTCTCTGGAGCGACGAAGGATCATGGTGGCCTACGGGGCGGAAATCGAGCTCACTCCCGGACATTTGAGCACAGATGGGGCTATTGAGGAAGCATACCGTCTGGCAAGAGAGGAAGCCGAGACCTATGTGCTTATGGATCAGTTCAACAACCCGGCCAGCATTTCCGCTCATTATCAAGGAACGGCCCGGGAGGTGTGGGAGCAAACAGAGGGCCGGGTAACTCATGCCGTGGTCACCCTGGGTACCAGCGGTACGGCTATGGGCTTGGCCGCCAGGTTGAAAGAAGAAAATTCCGGGGTGCAGGTGGTGGCTGTTGAGCCCCATGTTGGTCACAAGATCCAGGGCTTGAAGAATATGCAGGCCTCCTATCCGCCCGGAATCTACAATAAGCACGTTCTGGATCGAGTCCTGCGGGTTGACGATGAAGAGGCCTTTTCCCTGTGCCGGGAAATGGCCAGGCAGGAAGGCATCTTTGTGGGCATGAGCTCAGGTGCCGCTTTGGGGGGGGCCTTACAATTGGCCCGATCCCTGGATTCCGGAACCGTGGTGGTCATTTTTCCGGATGGCGGGGAACGCTATTTGAGTACCTCCCTCTTCGTTCCCCCGGCCGAACAGGGGATCAATGTGTACAACTTAAAAACCCGGCGTGCAGAGCGTCTGGATCTGAGATCCAAGTCCCTGACCGCCTTCGCTCCGGGGCCGCCCCCCGATGCTCCGGCCGATGCCGCTGGCTGGCGCCGGCTGGTCTTTTTGGATGTTTTGGCCAGATATGTCCAATCAAAGGATGTGACGGTGGAGGCAGTGGCCGGAGTGGCCGATATGGACGATCAGGCTTTGGCCCAAGCAGCAGCCAAGGGGCAGACCCCGGAAGCGTATTCGGCCGATTTCATCCGTTCCCTTGACAATCGGGCCCAGGCCCTGGGGTTTACCGCGGTCCGTTTTTCCCCGGCCAGCAGGCAGGTAAAGGATATGCTGGACATGTGCCGGGCCTTACTGGGCAAGGGCCGGGCCTATGAGAAGCTGCGTTCAGTATACTATGATGTTTTTCGAGACAAGGAATATGGAACCCTGGTCCAGACCGACTTGAATAAGCTGAGTCTTGGCAAGACGGTGGACTTGGAGGACTATGCCAAGGACAACCCCAGGGACTTTACTCTGCTCAAGCGGGCCTCACTGCACAACCTGAAAAAAGGTGATTTCGTCAAGACCGAATGGGGCAATGTGCGTCCCAGCTGGTATTTGCAGATGGCCGCCGCTGCAGTCCAAAAGAGTTCGGATCTGCAAGTGGTTCTGGCCGGGCGATCCCACCGGTTTCCGCATTTAGATAACCTGCGGGCCATTTGGACCAAGACCGGCCGGGCCGATCCGGATATCTGGGCTTTGGTGCAGGCCGCCGTACCGGGAGAGCACGACCCGGTCCCGGCGGATATCGATGCCTTATTTGCATTGATGCCTCACCCCCGGGCCCTGCGCATGTGGCTGTTATCCATCGACTATCGCAAGCCACTGGTTTTAACCCGGGAAGCGGCTCAAATGTGGGCCCACAATTGGCGGCGAGTGCAAAACATGGTGGCTAAGGTCAGTCTGCATACAGCTGATGGGGAGCAAGGAGAGATGGGCAAGGCTGTCAGACAGGCCCTGTTTGATTTGCGCCAGGGATGGATGGAGGGCTTGGAAAACGACCTGGCTGTGTACACCTTTTGGCCGGCGTTGTTCACATTTTGCCGCCAGGTCAATTCCTGGCTGAAAAAAGAGGACATGCGTCCAGCTGAAGCCGGGGCTATACTGGAGACCATACGCCGCCTGGACACCGTCCTGGGCATTGTGGATTGGCCCGGCCTGCCTCTGCCAGCCTACGATTGGCCGCCTCAGGTGGCATCTTTGTTAGATCAGAGACGTCAAGCCCAAAGGAACAAAGATTTTGCCCAGGCCGACGCTATGCGTCATCAGATACAAGAGCTCGGATTCATGGTGGAAGACACCCCACAGGGACCACGTGTTTACAGACGACAGAAGACAGACGACAGATGACAGATGACAGAAGAGAGAAGACAGACATCAGATGTCAGAGATCAACCCCCTCTCTGGCGGCTATCTTCCAGGTAAATCTGGTTTCATACGAGCAAGAAAAAAATCCTCCAGGATAAAAAATCGCCGCTCTTGCGGAGATTTTTTATACGTTGAACCGAAAGGTAATGATATCCCCATCCTGGACAATGTAGTCCTTGCCTTCCAGGCGGAGGAGCCCCTTGTCTTTGGCTTCTTTGAAGTTTTTCACTGCACAGAAGTCCTCCCAACTTAAAACCTCGGCTCGGATGAATCCCTTCTGCAAATCGGAATGGATGACTCCGGCCGCTTCCGGGGCTGGAGACCCTTGAGTTACTTTCCAGGCCCGGACTTCTTTTTCCCCGGCGGTCAGAAAAGTGATCAGCCCCAGCAGGGCTGTGGTCTTGGTTATGATCCGGTCCAGGGCTGATTGGGTCAATCCCAGATCCTGCAGAAACTCTTGGCGCTCCTCGGAATCCTCGATTTCGGCCAGCTCCCGCTCCAGCTTGACGCTGAGAGCCATATGGGACTGACCGGGAGAATCCTGCGGGACCGGGCGTTCCAGGTCGGTGTCCGGCACATTCCACACATAAAGGACCGGCTTGGCAGTTAAAAAACAAAATCCACGCAGCTCGGGAGCCTGGGCCAACTCCGGCATTTCCCGCAAGGGCCGCTCCTTGTCCAGGGCCTCCTTGGCTCGAACCAAGGCGGCCTCTTCTTGGCCGTTGACCAGGCTGCGGTCTTTCTTTTTATCCTGGGCCAGGCGTTCCAAGCGCTTTTCGATCACAGCCATGTCCGTTATCAATAAATCGGTTTCAATGTCCTGGTATTGTTCGGTTGGATCCTGGAGTCCGGAAAAGGCGTCCAGAACGGTGACCAGGCAGTCGTGGGGGCGAATGGCGCTTTGGACTCTCTGCCCCAGGCCGTGACCCTTGCTGCTGCCCCCGGGAATATCCACGTACTCGATTTCTGAAGGGGTGACCTTGCGCGGATTGAACAGTCGAGCCAGAGGGGTCAGTCTGGGTTCAGGGACTTTGACCATGGCCCGCTCGGTATGGTGAGCCACAGGTCCGGCCAAGGCCCGAAAAAGCTCGCTTTTGCCGCTCCCGGCAAATCCATAGATTGCTGTCTTCATGTATTTGCTCCACTATACAGGGCCTCCAGAAGTTTTTCCACCACCGGTGCCAAGCGATTGACGATGAAGGTTATGCCCTGGGCATTGGGGTGCAGCCCATCAGGCAGGGTCAGTTCCGGATTATCCACTACCTGATCCAGAAAGTCCGGAAACAGAGTCAGATTATAAGCTCGGGCCAGATCCGGGTACAGGGCGTTGAATGCATCGGCCTGCAGACCTGAAAAGCCGGGGGGTGCCTTAAACCCGGCCAGGAGGACCATAGCCCCGGCCTGCAGGCAGGCCTGAATCAGCAGATCCAGATTCCGTTTGATCTTATGAGCTGGAAAGCCCATAAGGAAATCGTTGATCCCCAGTTCCAGGATGACCAGGTCAGGCTGATGACGCAGGGCAGACTGGATTCGGTTCAGCCCGCCGGAGGTGGTGTCCCCGGACAGACCGTGACTTTGTATCTCAACTCGGTACCCGTCGTCTCGCAATCTTTGCAGCAGCTGGCGAGGCAGACTGTCCTGTGCAGAAAGACCAAAGCCGGCGGTCAGGCTGTTGCCAAAGGCGCAGAGGTTCATTGCGGGCATCTCTTCTGATTTCATGCTCTTTGAGTCAGTTATACCGCCCGGGTGCAAAGAAGAAAACACGTTACCTGGGCTCCGGGCCTTGAGCGGTTTTTCCCCGGACCAGCTTCCAACCCAGCATGCCCCAGGCCAAAGAAGCAACGTTTGTGTAGCCTATTCTTTTCAATCTCTTGGCTGCCAGGGAAGAGCGGTGTCCTGTGGAGCAGACAACGACCAGAGGCTGGTGGGTGGTAAAGGGAAGGGGTTTGGCCCGGGCCAGGAGGTCGGGACGGTTGATGGCCGAGGGGATGTGCCCCAGGCGGTATTCGACCGGGGTGGAGACGTCGATGATAAAAGGCCCCTTGCGGTGAAGCATGTGCTTTAAATCCCAAGGCAGGACCCGGCGCACACCCAGGGCGTACCACAGAAGATCCCAGACCGGAAAAGCCAGTATGAACAGGCCAATGAGTGTTTTGAGCCACAACATGTCCGGCAGACTATCCAAGAGCCGGATAATGATCAACTCCTCATTGAGGCCGGGACACGGTAATTTTGTTCAGGAGGAAACAGAGCACAAAAGGCCTTGGGATGTGATGCGTATTTCCTTGTTTCCCGGAAATTGGAAACGCTTGTTCCAAGTCCGCTTCTGCCAGGCCCGGTCCAGGCGGAAGAGATTGGCAGCCAAGGCTTGGCCTGGGCCTAAGCGGTCCAGGGCATGACGGTACCAGCGCAGGCGCTGGGCCGGGTGCAGGTTGTCGAGTTCTTCAGCAGGGAGAAGGAGGCCCTGAGATAATTGGCGTTCACCATACACACAGTCTTGAAGCTTCAGGTCCCAATAATCGGCGTCCATTTGTCCCTGCCGCCATAAATCGGCTGTCTGGCCCAAAAAGCCCGGGTTTTCTTCCAAAAGCAGGGGAAGTATGCGATGCCTGATACGGTTGCGGGTGAAGCTCAAATCCAGGTTGGAGGGGTCTTCCATCCAGGTCTGCCCACAGGCCCGGACAAAATCGATGAGGACCTGTTTGGGGGTCAGCAAAAAGGGACGCAGGATTTTCGACTCGTGATGCCAGGCCGGCATGCCGGCCAAAGCCGGCCATCCAGTACCCCGGATCTGGCGCAGGAGCACATCTTCGGTGAGATCGTTGAGATGATGGGCTGTGAGCAGGTAGTCGGCATCCATCTTACTGGCCCTGCGGGTCAAAAAGCGATAGCGCAGGATGCGCCCGGCCTCCTCCAGGCCCAGGTTTTGACGCCGGGCATAGGTAGAAACATCCGTTCGCCCCTGAAAGAGGTCAAGGGACAGATGGGCACAAAGATTCTGGATTGATTCGGCTTCGGCATCCGCCTCCTGCCGCAGGCCGTGATGCAGGTGGGCTGCCTGCAGTTTGGTTTGCAGGCGGGACTGGGTGACATGGGCCCAGAGGATTAATGCGGTGGAATCCACCCCTCTGGAAGCGGCCAGCAAAAGGGAGCTCTTTTGCAGATGAAGCCCCAATTCTGCTTGGACGAAAGAACAGATCTCCAGGCAAAAATGAGCCCACTTGGGGGGGAGATTTTGCAGGGTGAGCTGGGTCATAAGCATTGGTTTCAGTGTTCAGCTTTGCCTCCGGCAAATCTGAAATATTTTTGGCCCCAAAGCGTGCAAAAAACGAGACATTTGTCGGATTGATCATGAATGAAACTTGCGTTTTGTCCCCTCCGTCATTGCCCGCCAATCCAGGGGAAAGCTATTCTTACTTCTCTGGGCTTCTTCGTTCTCTGGTCCTCCCTGGGGACGGTTTTATCCTATGGCTCTTTCTTGCTGAAACCTGAACACTCTTTTATGCCCCCAGCCCCAAATCCCGGCAGGCCTCATCCACCAGGCCGATGCCGTAGTCCCTCTGATCCGGGGTGGCAAAACCGATGCAGTCGCAGCGAAAAGTCTGCCTGGCCCGGACTAAAAGTTCCAGCTTGATCCAGGTGGAGCCGGTTTCCAGGCTCAGAATGAAGGGTCCGCAGGAGGACTGGTGCTCCAGTTGCCTGGATGTGAGCAAGTGTGCAGGCAGTTCGAACCAGATTATCCCTTGCATGGGACTGGGCCCGGCGGTCTTCTGCAGGTGTGTGGACAGTTGGTCCACTTGATCGGGGAGCATTTCGTCAATCACATATGAGCGCATATACGGTCCTAAGATGGATTGTTTTTGCGCCGTTCGGCATGGGCCTCATCCGGGATATCGTCCTGGTCCAGATCGAACATGCGCCGCATTAAAGAGACGTAGTATTGGGCATGATCCTGCTCCTGCCCCCGGCGTTTCAGAAAAGCCACGGGATGGTGGTAGAGCTTCTTGGCCAAGGACTGAGCCAGGGTTTGGATTGCTTTCTCTGTCTGGGGGGAAACGTCGGGTCCCAGACGTTTCAGGGTCCGTTCCGCCTCTTTGCGGGCCAGGTCTTCTCCCTGTTGCAAGAGGTCGACAATGGTTGGAGTCAGATCCAGAGAGTTGAGCCATGCTTGGAATTTGTCCACTTCCTGGGCCACTATCTTTTGAGCCAGGTCGGCTTCTTCCCGGCGCTGGGCCATATTTTCCTCCACCACCCCTTTGAGATCGTCGATGTCATAGAGGTACACATTGTCCAGCTGGTTTACATCCGGATCTATATCCCGGGGCACGGCGATGTCGATGAAAAACATGGGCCGGTTCTTGCGTTTTTTGAGAATGGGTCGCATGTCCCGGGCGTGGAGGATGGGCCGCGTAGCTCCGGTGGAGCTGATGACGATGTCTGCTGTGTGCAAATGGGCCAAGAGGTCCGAGTAATCAATGGCCTGCCCATGAAAGCGATCGGCCAGCTCTTGAGCCCGGGAGAAAGTGCGGTTGGACACCAAGAGCTGGCTTAAGCCTGAATTCAAGAGATGGGTGGCGGCCAGCTCAGCCATCTCCCCGGCCCCGATGAGCATGGCCTTCTGCTGGGAGAGGTCGCCGAAGATTTCTCGGGCCAGCTCCACTGCGGCAAAACTGATGGATACCGCACACTGGGCGATGCGGGTCTCACTGCGGACCCTCTTGGCTACAGAAAAGGCCTTGTGCATCAGACGGTTGATGATCGTGCGGGTTGTTCCCTGTTCCACGGCCTGCCGGTAGGCCTGTTTGAGCTGGCCCAGGATCTGGGGCTCTCCGACCACCATGGAGTCCAGGCTGGAGGCCACTCGAAATATATGCTCCACAGCCTGGGATCCTTGAAATGTATAGATATGTCCGCGTAACCTCTCGGAGGCTTGCCCACACAGGGCGGACCAGGCGGAGAGGATGGGAGTAACCGGGTTGTGCCCACTGTTCACTACAGCCAGGACTTCGACCCGATTGCAGGTAGACAGGGTAAAGGCCTCTTGGACCGGACTATACGCTGCAAAGAGGTCCAATTCCCGGGGGCCGGTGTCCGGCAACGCAAACTGCTCTCTGATATCAACTGGAGCAGTACGGTGATTGAGTCCGACGAGGACGATTTCTTGAGACATGGATCAGGGACGCAAGCTATGATGGGTTGGTAAAAAAAAGTTGATCACAACCATGGACACCAGGCACAGGACAAAGATCCACGAGGCCAGATTGGCCGGTTTACGCCCTTTCCAGCCCAGAGCCAGACGTTGATGGAAAAGGAAGGCGAACAGAAACCAAATAATAACGCTGGACAGTTCCTTGGGATCCCAGGAAAAGGCCTGATCCCAGGTGAAATCGGCCCACAGGAAGCCGGCCAGCATTCCGATAGTGAACAGGGGGAATCCGACACTCACCGCCCAATGGTTGATCCGATCGCAGCTGAGCAAGGCCGGAAAGTCCTTGCGCAAACGCCCGGGCTTTGTCTTATGTTTAATCTGCCAATCCACGTACCGGTAGCATATCCCGGCCCCAAAGGCCAAGGCCAGAAGGGCGATGCTCACAAACAGGGCGGCAATGTGCAGGCTGAACCACAGCCCACTCAGTTGGGCTGGAACTGCTATAGTCGGGGTGTGAACGAGCATGGACGAAGAAAAGAGGATCAAAGCCAAAGGAGCGGCGGTTAAGGCCAAAAAGTGGATTTTCAACCTCCACCAGATCAAGAGATAGAGCAAAAGAAAGGTCCAAGCCAATAAGCTGATGTAAAAATGGCCCTGGGAGGCGGCAAAGGCAGGGTTGGAAGCCAGGTTAAGTATCAGGTCCAGGCTGTGCAGGAGAAATCCAAGCCCAAGTGCCCACAGGGCCACCTTTTTCAGAGAGGAATTGGTTCCTAAGACCCCGGCCACATAGATGACTGAGGCCAAAAAATAGAGCAAGGCTGTACTTAGCTCAAAGAACAAATTCAAGCTCATGCAGCACCTCACGGGCAAAAGAATGCAGATCTTGGGGCAGGCGCTCTTCCAAGAGAGCTAAGAGTCTGGATCCATTGGCTCTGGAGATGGCCTCCAGGAGTTCCTTGTCGGTCAGGGATCGGAATAGGGCGGCGTTTTCCGCCTGGGGCCTGCTGCGGGCGATAATATATGGGCGAAGCATTTGCAGGAGGGTCAGCCACGTTTCGTATTCAGGTCCAAATTCCTGGTCCAGTTCCCCCCGGATGCGCCGGGCTAAAGCTGGACTGGCCCCGCCGGTGCTCACAGCGATCTGCAGCGCGCCCTTACTGATCAGAGAAGGCCAGACCAGGGAGCAAAGCTCCGGATGGTCAACGACGTTACACAGGATGCCCATTTCCCGGCACTGACGGCCGATACGAGTGTTCAACTCCGGATTGGAAGTGCTGGCCACAACCAGGAAGGCGCCTGGCAGATCGCCGGGATCATAGGGGCGCTGGTGGAGAGTGATGGTTCCAGATATCTGCGGATCCGTGGTCAGGCTCTTATCCGGTTGCGGCTCCACCACTTCCAGAGGATGGGCGCGGCAATGCATCAAACGTCTGATCTTGCGGGCACCGACCCGACCGGCGCCAACCACCAGGCACCTGCGGCCGCGGAGGTCCAAAAAGGCGGGGAAGTTGGGCATCCACAAGGTCTAGCAGACTCAAGCCCGGCTGTAAAATATGATCTCACATGACCAAAGACTGCTTTTCCGGGGACAGACGGGCCTCCAGACGCCTGGCGTATTGGCTCATGGCGTAACAGCAGATAAAGTACAGGAAGGCCACAGTGGTGTAGATCTCGAAAGGATAGACCATGAGCCGGTTGTTGAGTCCTTGAGCCACAAAGGTCAGTTCCAGGACCCCAATGACAAAGGCCAGGGAGGTGTCCTTGAAGATGGCGATAAATTGGCCGACAATGGCTGGGATCATCTGTTTTAGGGCCTGGGGGAGGATGATTCGACGCATGGTCTGGAGATAGGAGAGGCCTGTGGAATACGCGGCCTCCACCTGTCCGGGGGGGATGTTTTGTACTCCGCTGCGGACAATCTCGGCCAGGTAGGCGCCGGTAAAGATGGTTAAAGCGATGGTGGCGCTCCAAAAGACGTCGAAAAAGGCCCCGGTGACAATGGGGATGAAAAAGTAGACCCAGAAGATAACGATGATCAAAGGATTGCCCCGAATGACCTCAATATAGGCCAGACATGGGAGACGGAAAAGCTCATTGTTCGAGGCCCGGCCCAGGCCGACCACCAAGCCGATGAAGAAGCTGACCGAAATGGCTATCACGGCCATAAGGATGGAATAGGCCAGCCCGCCCAATCCCCAGAAGAGCTCATTTTCGCCTCCATGGGGAAAACGCCAGATGAGCAGGGTACCCAGGTTTTCCCAAATAACCGTCCAGTTAAATCCGATCAGACCCCAGATGAGCTTATAGGCCACATAGAAAACGAATCCGATGAATGCGCCTTTGAGAACGAGAACCAGGGCCTTGGCAGTAAAAGTATACGCCTGGACAGCCAGGGCTTGGAAGGGGGTGCGGACCAAGGATTTCTGCCGGCCGGCCTGTTTGGCATACCAGGCAGAAAGAATCGCCGACCATAGTGTATGGACCAAGGTCAGGGGGAAGAAAAACAGATCGGCCAGACGCCGATTCCAGGATTGTCTGGGGGCGGCTTCGATTTTCAGCTTGACGTTTACAAGATTCAAGATTGCGGAAATGATTAAAGACAGGGCCAAGTATAAGACTGTAGCCCCGGTGGTGGCTTCAAAACCCCGAAAGGTCAATGACTCAACTTGTTGTGATGACCAGGTCAATTCAGCCACGCCAACCACCATGGCCAGGGATGAGTTCTTCATGTTGTTTAAGAATTCACTTCCCAAAGGGGGAATGATGTTTCGAAAGGCCAGGGGCAGGATAATGGTCCGCAGGACCTGCAGGTAGGATAGTCCGCTGGAGTAGGCAGACTCCAAAAGCCCCCTGGGTATGGACTGCAACCCGGCCCGGATGACCTCGGCCATAAAGGATCCGGTGTACATGGACAAACCTACGGTGGCGCACCAGAACTCGTAATTCAGTCCGAAAACGTACTCTCTGGCCGCCTGGGGCAGGCCCATGGGGAAGGCGAAGTACCAAAAAAAGAGCTGGATAAGCAGGGGAGTGTTGCGGAAAAATTCCACATAGGCCGTGGACAACCAGCGCATGGGAACAAAATCGGTCAGGCGGCCCAATCCGAAGATGACGCCCAAGGCCAGAGCAATACCGGAGCTGATCAGGGAGATCTTGATGGTCAGGGCCAGGCCCTGAAGCAGGGTCAGCCCAAAATGTTCCTGGTAGGTGGGGTTTTCGGTGAACAGGATGCTCCAGTCGAACTTGTAGCCAAATTCGAAGAAAAACACCCAATACACAGCCAAGGCCGCCAGGAAGACGGCCAGACAGGTGTATTGCACCCACTTTTTTTCCAACCAGTATGCAAGCATAAGCTTATGAAGCTTTCAAATGTGCCTCTGGCAAATTTGAAATATTTTTGCGCCAAAGCGCGCAAAAAATGAGGCGGACGGTAAGGTTTTTGAAACTGCAATAAGTAAAATATATTTGAGGGCAGCCAAGCGGCTGCCCTCAAATATATTTTACGGCCACACTTCGATCTTTTCGGTCATGGGGAAGTGATACGGAGTGTCCGGTCCGTACCATTTGTTGTAGATTTCCATATACGTCCCATCCTTCCACATGTCCTGGAGGGTGAAGTTGATCAGATCCCGCCAATCGGAGTCGTCTTCAGGCAGTCCGATTCCGTACGGTTCGTCGCTGAAGAAGTCTCCGACCAGTTCATATTTGCCGGGTTCTTTGGCCGCATAGCCCAAAAGGATGGTGGAATCAGTGCTCCAGGCCGCCACCCGTCCCATTTGCAAGGCCTGAAAACATTCCGATTCTTTTTGAAAGGAGATCACGTTTTGTTCGTAATTGGGATCGCCCAGTTCCTTGAGCAGGTTTTTAACGTTGATTTCAGAGGTCGTCCCCTGCATGGTGGCGATTTTTTTGCCTACAAAGTCTTCCCATTCGTCGTACTTTCCTTTTTTGGCCAGAAATTTTTGGCCGTCGAAGAAATAGGTTATGGAAAAGTCGATGGACTTGTCCCGTTCCCGCTTGTGAGTCATATTGGCCACACTCATGTCGATCCGACCCTGTTGGACAAAGGCGATCCGGGTCTTGTTGTTCACCGGTACCCGTTCCAGCTCGCATCCTAATCGGTCGGCGATTTCTTCGGCAATGTCCACGTCAAAACCCACCCATTCTTTGTTTTGGTTGTAAAACGCCCCGGGAATGGAGTCGGTCATGATCCCGGCCCGAATGACTTTGTCTTCCATGACCCGGTCGTAGGTGGCTGCAGACCAGACCGAGGTGGCAAGAAAAACACAGGCCAGTACAGACAGGGCAATGGCAGATAAGCGGTACATAAGATTATCCTCCGTTTGGTTATGGTTGGAAAAGACAATACCGACTGAAGGGCACGCTTTGCGGTCTCGGATTTGGTTTGCGGGAAACTCAGTGGCTGAGAATTTTGCTTAAGAAACTCTTGGTCCTGGGATGTTCGGCCTGGTTGAAAAAAAGTCCGGGTGTGTTTTCTTCAACGAGCATTCCTTCGTCCATGAAGATGACCCGATCGGCCACTTCCTTGGCAAAACCCATTTCGTGGGTCACGCAGATCATGGTCATGCCCTCTCTGGCCAAGGCGCGCATGACATCCAGGACTTCATTGATCATCTCCGGATCCAAGGCCGAGGTCGGCTCGTCAAAGAGCATGATTTTAGGATTCATGGCCAAGCCACGGGCTATGGCCACCCGTTGCTGTTGCCCGCCAGAAAGCTGACAGGGATAGGCCTGGGCCTTCCCCGGAATATTGACCTTGGACAAGAGTTCCATGCCCTTGCTTTTGGCCTGTTTGGGAGAGAGTTTGCGAACCAGAAGGGGGGCCAGGCTGACGTTCTCCAGCACAGTCATATGTGGATACAGATTGAACTGTTGGAAGACAAAGCCGATTTCGGCCCGGAGCATGGTCAAGTTGGTTTTGGGATCATTGATGTCCAGCTGATCGACGATAATACGACCGGATTGGATGGGCTCTAAGCGATTAATACAGCGGATCAGGGTACTTTTTCCCGATCCGCTCGGTCCGCAGACCACCACCACTTCTCCTTCACTGATGTGCAGGTTGATGTCTTGAAGTACCTGGTAGTCCCCAAACCATTTGTGCACATTTTCAAAACGGATCACGCCTGACACCACCTGGGAAGACTTTACAAGCATAAAATTCAAAAAGATCTGTGTCTTCCATATCCGGCATGGGGCTTGGAGTCAAGGAGTTTGCAGGTCCGCCTTGCCTCTCGGGCTTAAAGAAGGTACAAAGATTTGACGTTCAGAGAACGTAAAGTCTGAAGCAATGAACACCAAGAAAAGGCTATCTGGGAGCTCGGCATGCTGCGTCCGACAGTGGGAATAAGCCTGGAAGGCGTACCTTATATAGGAATGGCCTGTTTGGTCACCCTGGTGTTTGCCCTTTTGGGGTGGGGGCTTGTCAGTGTGTTGACCCTTGTCTTGACCTTGGGCATTGTCCATTTCTTTCGGGACCCGGAACGGGTTGTGCCCCAGGAAGAGGGAACGGCCTTGTCCCCTGCCGACGGTCGGGTTTTGGAAGTCAGGTCCAAACCGGATCCCAAGACACAAGATTTCAAGCCCAGGATCAGTATCTTCATGAATGTGTTCAATGTGCATGTGAACAGGACGCCGGTGGGAGGAAGAGTGCGCAGTATAACATATCATCAGGGCCGGTTTCTGCGAGCTTCCCGGAATAAGGCGGATCATAGCAATGAGCGCAATGTGATCTGCATAGAAGATGAGCAGGGCCAAATGTGGAGCATGGTCCAGATAGCCGGATTGGTCGCCAGACGCATTGTCTGCTGGGCAGAGGTGGATGATCAGTTGCAACCGGGACAAAGGGTGGGGCTGATTAAGTTCGGGTCCAGGGTTGACCTTTATCTGCCGCAAGGATATGACGTCAAAGTGAGACCAGGTGACCGGGTATATGCCGGGCAATCCATCCTGGCCCAAAAAAACGAGCAAGACTAAATTCATGGTTCAGCCCCGACACAAAGGGATCTACATCCTGCCCAATCTGTTCACCACCGCCAGTCTGTTTGCCGGGTTTATGGGCCTTTTGTGGGCTGTGCAAGGACGGTTTGAACTGTGTGCTTCGGCCATACTTGTCAGTTGCCTGTGCGACGGATTGGATGGCAAAGTGGCCAGATTGACCAAGGCCAGTTCAGAGTTCGGTATTCAGCTCGATTCCCTGGTGGATTTGGTGGCTTTTGGGATTACCCCGGCCACCATGGTATATCTGTGGCAAACCCAGCACTTGGGGCGGATTGGGCTGGTTGTCTCCTTTCTGTACCTGACCTGCGGAGCTTTGCGTCTGGCCCGTTTCAATGTCCAAGCCATGCACAGTGCCGGTGGGGGGAAAAAATTTTTCACCGGCCTGCCCATACCTGCTGCGGCCTGTGTTTTGGCCACCTTGGTCCTGTTTGTCAGCCGATTCTCTCCGGATCTTTTTCAGGCCATCCTGCCCTCATGGTGCGTGGGTTTGACCTTCGTTCTGGCCCTTCTCATGGTCAGTAAGGTCAGATATGCCTCGTTTAAAGATCTGGAGGTGGTCAAGACCCACCCCTATACCATGTCTGTCACCGTGGTTTTGTTCTTCATCCTGGTGGCCTCTGAACCCAGGATCTTGAGCTTTCTTTTCTTTTTTGCCTACCTCTGTTCCGGCTTGGTCTATACCTATGCCGTTCTACCCCTGCGCCGGGGTACCTTTCTACGGGGGCTTACCAGCCGTTAAGCCTCCGATCCACTCAAATTGCATTTCAGAACCGTTTTATTTTTGCCTTAAGCCCAGTTCAGGGTCATTGATCCCCTGTACCGGGAAGGTACAAAAGTTCAAAGGGACATGGTCCAATGTATCCATTCAGTTTGATCAGTAGAAAAAAGGAGATCCAATAATGATCGATCAAAGCAATACTGTTTATGTTTTCGACACCACCTTGCGCGATGGTGAGCAGTCCCCCGGGGCGAGCATGAACCTGCCGGAGAAACGGCGTTTGGCCCGTCAATTAGACGCTCTGGGAGTGGATGTGATTGAAGCCGGATTCCCGGCCTCCAGTCAGGGAGACTTTGAAGCTGTGCAAGAGATTGCCCAGGTGGTGGAAAACTCCCAGGTAGCCGCCCTGGCCCGGGCCTCGAAAGCGGACATCGACCGGGCCTGGGAGGCGATCAAAGGGGCCAAGCGACCCCGGATCCATACCTTTCTGGCCACTTCAGACATCCATATGCAGTATAAGCTGGCCTTGAGCCGGGAACAGGTCTTGGCATATGTGCAGGAGGCCGTAAGCAGGGCCAAAGCGTATACGGATGATGTGGAATTTTCGGCTGAGGATGCTTCGCGGTCGGACTGGGAATTTTTGACCCAGGTGGTCCAGACTGCGGTCCAGGCCGGAGCCAGGACCATAAATATACCGGATACTGTTGGGTACACCCAGCCGGAAGAGTATGCGGATCTGGTCCGGCATCTGAAAAAGACGGTCCAGGACATAGATCAGGTGATTTTGAGCGTGCATTGCCACAATGATCTGGGGTTGGCCACGGCCAACACCCTGGCAGCGGTCCAGGCCGGGGCCAGACAGGTGGAGGTGACCTTAAACGGCATCGGGGAACGGGCCGGAAACGCGGCTCTGGAAGAGGTAGTTATGGCCCTGGAGGTGCGCAAAGACTTGCACGGTCTGGAAACCAATATTGTGCGGGAACAAATTTACCCTACCTGCCGTTTGCTCTCCTTGATTATCGGTCAGCCCATTCCGGCCTACAAGGCGGTCATCGGGGGGAACGCCTTTGCCCATGAGGCGGGCATCCATCAGCACGGTATGCTTCAGAATAAACAAACATATGAGATCATGACTCCGGAAAGCATCGGTCGACCGCCTTCGGAGATGGTTTTGGGCAAGCACTCCGGGCGGCATGCCTGTCAACGCCGGTTGGAAGAGCTGGGTTACAGATTGGAGAAGGATCAGCTGGACCATGTGGTGGAAGCGGTGAAGACCTTGGCGGACAAGAAAAAGCAGATCTTTGTCGAGGACCTGGAAGCATTGGTCCTGGAAGAGGTCTATCGCATACCTGACAAGTACAAGCTCTTGTATTTGAGTTCACTTTCCGGCAACATGGCTATTCCCACGGCCACTTTGCGCATGAGTGTGGACGATGAAGAAGTGCAGCTGGCAGAGTTCGGAGTGGGGCCTGTGGACTCTGTATTTAATGCCATTTGTAAGGTTGTGGGTAAGTCCCCCACTTTGCAGAAGTTTTCCGTGACGGCCATTACCGGTGGCACAGATGCCCAGGGCGAGGTCACGGTCAGAATCCAGGAAGGAGAGCGCACGGCCATCGGCCGGGGGGCTGATCCGGATATCATTGTGGCCAGTGCCAAGGCCTACATCAACGCCTTGAACCGGCTGGCCAAGAAGGAGGAAGAGAAGATATGCGCCAAAATCTAGCGGAAAAGATCCTGCAGGCCCATACCAGGGAGAAGGTGGGCAAACCGGGTCAGATCGTGCGCTGCCGGGTGGATGGAGTTCTGGCCAATGACATTACCGCCCCCCTGGCCATCGCTTCGTTTCAAGGCATGGGTGCGGACAGGGTCTTTGATCCGGAGCGCATTTTCCTGGTCTGCGATCATTTTACTCCCAATAAAGATCAGGATTCGGCGGAACAGGTCAAAACTGTTCGGGAGTTTGCCCGGCAGATGGGCATCGTTCACTACTTCGAAGGTGGAGCCAGCGGGGTGGAGCATGCCCTCCTCCCCGAGCTCGGCCTTATCGGCAGTGGAGACATCATCGTGGGAGCGGACAGTCACACCTGCACCTACGGGGCCCTGGGGGCCTTTGCTACCGGATTGGGCAGCACGGATATAGCTGCGGCCATGGTCCTGGGCGAGACCTGGTTCAAGGTCCCGGCCACCATCAAAGTTCAGCTCCGGGGGGAGCTTCGGCCCTGGGTGGGCGGCAAGGACATCATTCTGGCTCTTATCGGACGCATCGGAGTGGACGGGGCTCTGTACAAGGCCCTGGAGTTCGGGGGCCCCGGTCTCCAGGGCCTGGGGGTGGAAGCCAGAATGACCATGGCCAATATGGCTATTGAGGCCGGGGGCAAGGCCGGCTTATTCCCGGCCGAGGATATTGTTCTGGAATACTTGCAAAATGCCGGCAGGCACGGGGATGAGCCCCTGGAAGCGGATTCGGGGGCCGAATATGAGCAGGTGCTGGATATGATCCTCGATGAACTGGAACCTCAGGTGGCCTGTCCCCATCTGCCGGATAACGTGCGGCCGGTCCGAGAGGTTCGAGGCATAAAGCTGGATCAAGTGGTCATCGGGTCCTGTACCAATGGTCGTATTTCAGACCTCCGGGAAGCGGCCCGGATTTTGCGGGGCCGAAAAGCAGCCCCGGATCTTCGCTTGATTGTCCTCCCAGCCACTCCCGGGATTTATGCCCAGGCCCTGGAAGAGGGTCTCCTGCTGCAGTTTTTGCAGGCCGGGGCAGTGATCGGACCTCCGACCTGCGGGCCCTGCCTGGGCGGACATATGGGGATTTTGGCCGGAGGGGAACGCTGTTTGGCCACCACCAATCGCAATTTCAAGGGTCGCATGGGCAGCCTGGACAGCGAAGTGTATCTGTCCGGTCCAGCAGTGGCCGCGGCCAGTGCCGTGGCCGGGGAGATTGTCCATCCGGAGCAGGTGTAGAAGACCAGAGGACAGACGTCAGAGTTCAGAGGTCAGATTCTTTTTGCCCCAAAGCGGACATAAAAATGGAAAAGAGGAAAGGGAATGCACTTTACAGGAAAGGCTCACACAGTGGGGTCCAATATTGATACCGACGCCATCATTCCAGCCAAATTTTTAGTTACTACGGATCCGCAAGTTCTGGGCACCCATTGCATGGCCGGCCTGGATCCAGGTTGGATCCAGCGGGTAAAGCCTGGGGACATCCTGGTGGGCGGGGCCAACTTTGGATGCGGATCTTCGCGGGAACACGCCCCACTGGCCATTCTGGGGGCTGGTATACCTGTGGTCGTAGCCCATAGCTTTGCCCGCATCTTTTACCGGAATGGGTTTAATATGGGCCTGACCCTCTTGGAGGTCGGAGATGCGGTTTCAGAGGTAGCCGACGGCGATGAGCTGGACATCGATGTCCCGGCCGGACAGATCAAGAACCTGCGGACCCAGAAGATCATCAACGTCCCGCCACTGCCGGAATTCATGCAGACCCTGCTCGCAGCCGGCGGTTTGGTGGAATATGTGCGCCAGCGGTTGGCCGGGGCGGAAGTCTAAGAAAGAAAGGACGCAAGCATGGATTATTCAATATGCGTATTGCCCGGAGATGGGATAGGTCCGGACATAACCGTCCAGGCGGTCAAAGTACTCAAGGCCGTGGGGGAAAAGTTCGGTCATCAGTTTTCGTTTTCCGAACATTTGCTCGGCGGGGCGGCTATCGACACATTCGGACACCCCCTGCCCCAGGAGACCATCGAGGCCTGCCAGGAGGCTGATGCCGTTCTTTTAGGGGCAGTGGGCGGTCCAAAGTGGGATCAAGTAGAGCACGCCCTGCGGCCGGAGCAGGGTCTTCTGGGTATCCGCAAGGCCCTGGGCCTCTTTGCCAATCTGCGCCCGGCGGTTATCTACCCGGAATTGGCCCAGTCTTCGTTCCTACGTCCGGACATCGTTCGACAGGGCATTGATCTCATGGTCCTCAGGGAGCTGACCGGCGGTATCTATTTCGGCCGGCCCAAAGGAGTGCGCACCCATGACGGAAAGCGGGTAGGGATCAACAGCATGGTCTATTCAGAAGAGGAGATCAGACGCATCGGCCGCATGGCCTTTGAGATCGCCATCCAGCGCCAGGGCAGGTTGTGTTCGGTGGACAAAGCCAATGTCCTGGATGTGTCCAGGCTGTGGCGGGATGTGATTACCGAGCTGGCCGCCGAGTATCCCCAGGTGGAACTTTCACATATGTACGTGGACAATGCAGCGATGCAGTTGGTCCGCGATCCGGCTCAGTTCGATGTTATCGTCACCGGGAACATGTTTGGCGACATCCTGTCTGATGAGGCGGCCATCATCACCGGATCCATCGGTCTTCTTCCTTCCGCATCTCTGGGCCAGTCCCGACCAGGTCTCTTTGAGCCAGTGCACGGATCGGCACCGGATCTGGCTGGAAAGGATGGGGCCAATCCTTTGGCTACCATCCTGTCTGCAGCCATGCTCTGCAAATATGGACTTGGATTGGAAGAAGAGGGACAGGCAGTGGAGAATGCAGTGCACACGGTACTCAGGCAGGGCTACCGGACCACGGATTTGGCTTTTGACCAGGAAGAGAGTGTGGGGTGCTCAAAAATGGGGGACTTGGTCCTCGAACAGTTGCAGGCCGGGTGATACAAGCCGGCATAGGGTAGGTCCCGAATGGATATCCGACTCCAGGTGCAAGCTGTCAGCAAGGGTTTTTCGGGAACCCAGCTTTTTCGTAATGTGCATATGGAGCTGGCTTCCGGACATCGGGTGGCGGTGGTCGGAGCGAATGGAAGCGGTAAGAGTACCTTATTGCAAATCATTGCCGGCCAGGTGTCCCCGGATGAAGGACGGGTTCACATCCAGCCTCCCAATGCCGGAATTGGATATGCCTGGCAGGAACTGGACACCTCGGACGGAGACACCCCTTTGTTTTCCTGGGTTTCAGAAGTCATTCCCTCCTGGCAGGACCTTTGGCATCGCTGGGGGGAGGCCACAGAAGAGCGCACCCGGCAGAAGTTGGCTCAGGAACAGGCCCAGCTGGAACATACCTACGGATACAATCCCGAACATCGCATTCAGGCTGTACTCACCGGACTGGGTTTTCCCTCCACCCAATGGGAACACCCCTTGCGATATTTAAGCGGCGGGTGGCAGGAACGAGCTAAACTGGCCAGGTTGTTGGTCCAGGGGACGGATATCCTGCTCCTGGATGAGCCGACCAATCATTTGGATCTGGAGGCCGTTTACTGGTTGGAGAACTTTTTAATCAGGTATGAGGGGATTGTGGTCTTTGTGGCCCACGACCGCTTCTTTTTAGACCGGGTAGGGAACCGTGTTTTGGCCCTGGATCAAGGCAAGACGGTATTTCGGCCCGGGACTTTCAGTCAGTATCTGGACTGGGATGCGGAGCAAAAAGAGCAGCGCCTCCGCCAAGTGGACAAACTGGACCAGGCCATCCAGCACCGACAGCGTTACGTGGATCGCTTCAGGTACAAGGCCGATAAGGCCAAACAAGCCCAATCCCGATTACGTCAGGTACAGCAGTTGCAGGCCCAGCGGGAGTCTCTAGCCCCCGCCCCATCTCGCAAGGTCTTGACCTTTGCCTGGCCAGAGCCGCAGCGCAGCAATCATACCGTATTCAAGGTCGTGGATATGGGATTTGCTTATCCCGGTCAGCATTCCCTGTGGCCTCTTCTCAATTTCCATCTCTACCGAGGGCAAAAGGTGGCCTTGGTCGGTCCCAACGGATGCGGGAAATCCACCTTGCTCAAAATAATGGCTGGAACCTTGTCCCCAGGTCAAGGAGGGGTCAAGACCGGGAGCAATGTCCGCGTAGGCTATTTCACCCAGCATATTCGAGACACCTTGCATATGGATCGATCCGTGCTGGCTGAAATTCGACGTTTGGCCGATCCCGGGACCAAGGAGGAAGAGCTTCGCTCCGTTCTGGGGCTCTTTTTATTGGGAGAATCCATGTGGGAGCGGCCGGTTGGAGATTTGAGCGGGGGAGAGAAAAACCGGCTTCTCCTGTCCTCTTTATTCCTGGCCCGGGCCAATTGCCTGCTTTTGGATGAACCTACCAACCATCTGGATCTGGAAAGCCGGGAGGCACTCATTTTGGCCCTGCAGCATTTTCCAGGCACCATCTGCCTGGTGGCCCATGACCGCTATCTCCTATCCCAGGTTCCGGACCAGATCTGGATGCTGACCACACAGGGCCTGCAGGAATTGCCTGCAGGATATGCCCAATATGAGGAACTGTTGCAAAATGGGGAAGGTTCCGATCTATATGTTTCTCCTCCCGGAGTTCGCAGCAAGGATGCGGTCAAGGAGAAGAAGAGGCTGGAGGCCCAAAGACGTAATGAGCGGTTCAGGCGTTTACAGCCCAAAAAGAAACAGTATGCCCATCTGGAACAGGAGCTGGAACAGGTGCTGGGGGAACAAAACCGTCTGGAAGACATGTTGGCCGATCCTCAGACCTATGCCCAGGGCAACGATCCCGGAGCCCTGAATAAACAGTATATGAGCTTGCAAGAGCGGGCGGAGGCAATTTTTCAGGACTTGGAGCTTTTGGAAGAGGAAATTGAACAGCTGGAAGAAAATGAGTAAATTGCCTGAGGCTTGAGCATACAGGTTTTTTTTTGTTATATTCAAAAATAATTAGTCGGTGTCATGGTGAATCTGTACTCTTCCAGACATGGAGTATACCTTAGGTAAGGAGTGAGCACATGGCTGCAAAAAAAAATGCCACACCCCAGTCTTCTGAGCAGAAAGCCGCCTCTTCGGGCCAGGGAAAAGCTGGCCAGGCCAAAGTGGCGGAGAAGCTGTTGCTCAGTGGTGCGGATATCGTGCACATGGGAGAAGAAGCGGAGCTTCTGGTGGGGGGGAAAAATTACAATACGGCCATTATCAGCGAGTTGGAAAATATCCGCGCTCCGCAGTTTCGGGCCATTTCCTCCAAGGCCTTTCACCGACTGTTGGATGAAACCAGTGTGAATGCAGCAACCATCAGATCCGTTGTGGATCAGGAATATACAAAGGTTGACTGGACTGGAGCCGAAGCCAACAGTGATCCGGAGTTTTTAAAGACTTTTGTCCGCAACGCCGCAGTTAAAGTTCGGGAAGTGCAGGCCCGCTCCACCGGGGAACAGCTGATCCGCTTGCGCCGGTTCATCAACAATGTGGTGGAAGGCTTTGCCGTCTCCCCGGAGGGGATCGATCAGCTCAGAAAACGTTCAGTCCTGGTTCAAGTAGCAATTTTATCAGTGGAACTGCCCACTGAGGTCCAAAATGCCGTCATCCAGGCCTACCGGGACATATGCAAAGAAGCCGGCCTGGACAACGTGCCGGTGGCCGTTCGCTCCTCAGCCGCTGGTGAAGACAGCCGCAAAAAGGCCTTTGCCGGCCTGCAGGACACGTATCTCAATATCACCTCTGAGGCCGATTGTGTGACCGCATATCAGTGGGATTGTGCTTCAGCCTACAATTTGCGTTCCATGACCTACCGGCGGGAAGCCATTCTGGATGCCGTGGCCCAGGCCGAAAAGACAGCCGATGAAAGCATTGCCGAAGAGGCCAAGAAGGAATGGTCCATTGAAAACACTTCCTTATCGGTGTGCATCATGCGCATGATAGACCCCGTCATTTCCGGGACCGCCTTCAGTGCAGATACAGCTACCGGGTGCCGGGGAACAGAGAGAAATGATCTGGTTTCCATGGACGCCAGCTACGGCCTGGGGGAGGCTGTGGTTTCAGGTATGGTTACCCCGGATAAATTCTATGTCTTTCAGCGGGAGGACGGCTCGGAAGTGGTCATCCGCCAGATGGGGTGCAAAGACAAAAAGATCATCTATGATCCGGAACACAGTGGGACCCGGATTGAAACCGTAGCGGAGGAGGAGGTCTATCGCTGGTCTCTGTCCCTGGCCCAGGCCGAGGAGGTGGCCAAGGGGGTGCGCAGCATCAGCCGGGCCTACGGCGGGATGATCATGGATACCGAGTTTTGTATCGATGAGTGGGACAGGTTGTGGTTTGTGCAGGCTCGACCGGAAACCAGATGGAATGTGGAGTTTGAAAAGAATCCCAATGTCATCTACATGCGCCGTTTGGAGGTCGATCCCCAGTTTCTGCCCCAGACCGAAGTGGTTCTGGAAGGCAACGGAGCCTCCAGAGGGGCTGGGCGGGGGAAAGTCCGCTTCCTGCGCTCTGCTCTGGAGTTAAATAAAATCAATAAAGGCGATATCCTGGCAGCGGAGCGGACAGATCCGGATATGGTTCCGGGCATGCGGATCGCATCCGCCGTGTTGGCCAGTGCCGGAGGGGACACCAGCCACGCGGCCATTACCTCCCGGGAGCTGGGCATCCCTTCGGTCATTGGCATCAATCGGGTAGAGCTGCTCCGAGCCCTGGATGGCCAGGAAGTGACCGTAGACGGCTCCAGGGGGCAGGTCTATCGGGGGTTGCAGCCCCTGATTGAAGTGGGCGGAGAGGTAGACATCAGCCGCCTGCCGCAGACGAAGACCAAGGTGGGGATAATTTTGGCCGATGTGGGGCAGGCCCTGTTTTTGTCCCGTCTGCGCCAGTCTTCTGATTTTGAAATCGGACTTCTGCGGGCCGAATTCATGCTCAGCAATATCGGGGTTCATCCCCTGGCCCTGGACGCCTATGATAAAGGGCACATCCAACAAGCAGTGCAGGAGAAACTCCAAGCCCTGGATAATCAACTGACGAAGATCATCAAGGAACAACTGGATTTCGGGATTTTGACCTTTGATCTCAACCTGCGCAAATATGTGGGCCTCTTGACCGGATTGAGTGAAGAGATTGAGATGCTCAGTGAAAAGGTGAGCGCCCGGGGTACTGAAGAAGTTCTGGCCTTGCAGCGGAAGATTCGGGAATTGGACTATAAGCTGGACGACTACCTGGAGCGGGCCACACAACGCTTGGATGTGATCAAGACCTCCACTGATTTGGGTGAGCATGTCAGTCAGGTCATGGGCTATGCCGATGAGCTGGCCCAACTCAGCTCTCGGACTCCGGAAGGACGCCAGAGGATCCAGGAGATCCAGGAAAGGATTCAGTCCCAAGTCACCCGGATCCAGGATGAACCAGAGGTCCGCCAGGTCTTGGACCGCATCCGCAAGATGCGCAAGGACGTGGCCCAGAAGGTAGGATTGAGCCGGATCATGGACGATGTGAGCACTCTGGAGGACAAGATCCGACAGATGATCAGGATCAAGGGCTACCGCACGGGCAAAGAGCTCTATATCCAGAGTCTGGCTCAGGGACTGGCCCTGTTTGCCATGGCCTTTTCCGGGCGGGAGATCATCTACCGGACCACGGATTACAAGAGCAACGAATACAGAAATCTCATTGGGGGGATGCTCTATGAAGATTATGAGGACAACCCCATGCTCGGATATCGGGGGGTGTCCAGGGATGTGCATGACTGGGAGATAGAGGCCTTTAAGCTTGCTCGGGGGGCCTTTGGGGGCAAGAATCTGTCCGTTATGCTCCCTTTTGTGCGGACCCTGGAGGAGGCCAGGAGCATGAAGCGCTATCTGGCAGATGTCCACAACCTGCGCAGTGGAGAAGATGGGCTCAAAGTGATTCAAATGTCCGAGATCCCCAGCAACGCCATTCTGGCCAAGGAGTTCATCCGGGAATTCGATGGGTTCTCCATTGGCTCCAATGATATGACGCAGCTGGTCTTGGGAACCGACCGGGACAACTCCAGGCTTCGTCATATTTATGACGAAGAAGATCCGGCAGTGGTCTGGGCTATCCTGGTCACTATTTTCACCGGCCAGAAGCTGGGCAAAAAGGTTGGCTTTTGTGGCCAGGGGGTGTCCAACAGCACCATTATTCGGGGCCTGGTCTGTGTGGCCGGAATTGTTTCCGCCTCGGTGGTCGCGGATACCTATGCCCAAACCAAGATGGATATCGGGGCCCTGGAGCAGGAGGAGATTCAGGTTCGTGATTTGGGGAGCTGGCTGAAAAAAGAGCATTTTCAGCGTTTACGCACGAAGTTGGAGCAAGAACGCTACGGCCATATCTTGCGCCACAACACTACCCCGGAAGAGATTAAGGATTGGTACGAAGGGGAGCTGGCCAGGCTGCACGAGCAGATTCAGGCTCATCTGGGCACAGCCAAAGAAGAATTCTACCGGCAGGAGCTGCATGCCTTGCGCTCCAGTCTTCACAAGTCGGTTATCAGTGCCAACTGGGACTGGGAGGTAACTGTTCAAGACGCCCTGCACCACGCCGGATTCAACAGTTTTGAGGACCAAGAGAAGGCCCTGGAGGAACAGCGCAGCCGATCCTGGTAGGTCTTCAGGGAGTCAGCCCGCCTCCGAGGTGCCTGTTATTCGTTTTTTCAATGGCTTGAAAAAATGGAGGGGGAGTGAAGCGATGTCCAGACTTATGGTCTTGGGACTAGGCGACATTGTTCATCAGGATAAAGGATTGGGAATTTATGCCGTGCGCGATCTGTACCGCGAACAATGGCCGCAGGAGGTGTGCTTTGTCGATCGGAGGATGCTTGCAGATATTCCATTGCGTTTGGAAGGGGTGCACGGCTTGTTGGTCCTGGATGCCTGGCAGGCAGGTGCCCCTCCCGGAAACCTGGCCAGAATGAGTCTGGATCAGGTCCAGGCCCGGCCTGAGTTGGTGCCCGAACCTTTGTTTTGGCAGGGATTGGCCTTAGCCGATGTCCTGGGTCAGGACGTGCGGGTGGTGTTTTTAGGTCTGGAGGCTGAGAGCACAGCTTGTGATCTGAGGTTGTCCCTATCTGTTCAGGCCGCTTATTCCCAGTTCCTGCAGGTGGTCCGGGAAGAAATATACACTATGCTCAATGAGATTGTTGCAGTCCGGCCTGAGGGAACGGTGTGGGCTTAAGAAACGGGGCCAAAGTGGCCGGGGACATGCAGCATCGTCGTTTGGCCATGGTCCGCGGGCAGCTTGAAGGCCAGGGGATTGAAGATCAACGGGTGTTGGCCGCCATGGCCCGGGTGCCCAGACATCTGTTCGTGGATCAGGCCCTGCAGGCCCAGGCTTACAGCTCCAATGCCTTGCCCATAGGCTACGGTCAGACCATCTCCCAGCCCATCAGTGTGGCCAGGATGAGTCAAGCCTTACAGATTCAGCCCGGACAACGCACCCTGGAGATCGGAACAGGATCCGGGTACCAGGCTGCAGTCCTGGTGGAAATGGGAGCCGAGGTCTATTCTGTGGAACGTATTCAGGCCCTGTATCATGCCGCCCTGGACCGTTTGACCAGATTGCGCTATTTTCAGGTCAAGCTCAAGCTGGATGACGGGACACTTGGTTGGCCGGATAAGGGACCCTATGAACGTATTCTGCTCACCGCCGGTGGTCCCAAAGTGCCTGAACCCCTCCTCAAGCAGTTGGCAGATCCGGGTATTTTGGTCATGCCCTTGGAGGAAGAAGACCGGCAGCGTATTGTGCGTATCCGCAGGGAGCAGGGCCGGTGGTTTAAACAGGATATGGGGCCGGCCCGCTTTGTGAGCCTTATCGGGGCCTATGGGTGTCCTAAATGACCAGAACATGCTGCCTGATATGCCTTTTGGCCCTTATATTCGGATTGACCCGGCCGGTATGGACCGCAGCCGGGACCATTTATGTGTATAAAGACAGCCAAGGGGTCTTGCACTTCACCGATCTGCCGGACTCCAAAGAATACAAGCCCTACTGGACCGATTCGGAGCATACGCAGGGAAATCAGAGCCGGGAAAGCATTTTGAAATATATCCGCACCTACAGCCGCAGGCACGGTATCGATCCCCATTTGGTGCACGCCATCATTGAGGTGGAATCGGATTTTTCCCCCTTAGCCAGATCCAAAGCAGGAGCGGAAGGACTGATGCAGCTTATGCCCGAGACCCAAAAGGATTTGGGAGTATACAGTCCTTTTGACGTCCGGGACAATATCCGGGGCGGGGTGACCTATCTGGCCCAGCTCCTGGACCGATTCCCCAGCCTTGATCAGGCCTTGGCCGCCTATAATGCCGGGCCCAGCCAGGTCCAGGCCTACGGCGGCGTTCCCCCGTTTCCGGAAACCCGTCGCTATGTACAAAAAGTGCTGTCGCTCTATCAGGACCTATCAGTGAAGACGAGGGAATATGTTCAATCTGGCCAATAACTTGACCATTGCCCGCATATTTAGTGTCCCGTTTATTGTCCTCCTGTTGTATTTCCCCAACAAAGGCAGCTGCCTTGTGGCCATGCTCCTTTTTATTCTGGCCTCGCTCACCGACCTTTTCGATGGCCTTTTGGCCAGGCGCTACAACCTGGTCACCAGCTTGGGGAAATTCCTCGATCCCCTGGCCGACAAGCTTTTGGTGGTTTCGGTGTTGATTATGCTTGTTCATCAGGGGTGGCTGCAGGCCTGGATCGTTATCTTGATTATTGGCCGGGAGATCATGGTTACCGGCCTGCGGGCCATCGCCGCGGATCAGGGCCAAGTCATTGCTGCGGACAGGTACGGAAAATTGAAAACAATCATTCAGGTGGTGGCCCTTTGTCCGCTCATACTCCACTATCCATGGCAGGGCTTTGACCCCAATCCCCTGGGCATGGTTTTGATTTTGGCCGCCTTGGTGCTCACTCTTTTTTCCGGGGCCAATTATCTGTATTCCTTTTTTAAGCACAATCTGTCCCTTGGTCAGCGGAGTTGAAGTGGAGGATGAATGGCCCAGATCGATGCCTTCTTTAAAATGATGCACGAGGTGGGGGCTTCGGATCTGCACCTGTCCACAGGTTCTCAGCCGGTGATCCGTTTGCATGGAGAGATGCAGAGGGTCAAGTACAAAGCTCTGGAAAACGACGATCTCAAGTCCATGCTCTATGAAATCACACCAGAACGTAAAGTGAAGGAGTTTGAAGAGAGCGGAGACGTGGATTTTTCCTACGAGGTGCCCAACCTGGCCAGATACAGAGTCAACTTTTTCCAGCAGCGCCGGGGAGTGGCCGCAGTCTTCCGGGAGATTCCCCAGGATATATTGAGCATCGACGACCTGGGATTACCCAAGATTTTAAAAAACATGGCCGTATTGCCCAAGGGTCTGGTCCTGGTCACCGGCCCCACCGGATCGGGGAAATCGACCACCCTGGCAGCTATGATCGACTTTGCCAATCGGGAACGTCGTGATCATATTCTAACTATTGAGGATCCCATCGAGTTTGTTCATCAGCCGGCCCGGTGCCTGATCAATCAAAGGGAGGTGGGGCGGGATACCAAGAGCTTCAAGGCCGCCCTGCGGGGGGCCTTGCGGGAAGATCCGGATATTATCCTGGTGGGGGAAATGCGAGACCTGGAGACCATTGAGTTGGCTTTGGAGGCCGCGGAGACCGGCCATCTGGTCTTTGGAACCCTGCACACCATATCCGCTTCCAAGACCATTGACCGGATCATCGATGTCTTTCCAGCCAATCAGCAGGGGCAGATCCGTTCCGCCCTTTCCGAATCCCTGCGGGCGGTGGTGGCCCAGAACCTGTTTAAAAGAGTGGATCAAAGAGGGCGAGTAGCGGCTCTGGAGATCTTGATCGCCACCCCGGCGGTGCGCAACCTGATCCGGGAGAATAAGATCTTTCAATTGGGATCGGTCATCGAAACCGGCCGCAAGTACGGGATGCAGACTTTAGATGATGCGATCATGGGCTTGTTGCGAACCAATACCATTGATCCGGAACAGGCCTACAACAAGGCGGTGCATAAGGCCAAGTTCCGGGATTACCTCCCGGAGCCGCCTCAGGATTTTACCGAGGTGTAACAAAATGCTACGTTCTGACTTGGATCGTTACCTGCGGCAGATCCTGGACCAGGCCCCTGAGCTCTCGGACATTCACATGACCGTGGGCAAGCCGATCCTGGTGGAGGAGCACGGCAAGCTGCACCCGGTGGATCTTCATCCGGATCCCGGCCCTCTGGTGCCCTGGCAATTGGAGAGTGTGACTGCCGCTCTTTTGGGACACAATGATCGATTGTATGCAGAACTGGCTCGGGCCGGGTCCTGCGATATGTCCTATGAGTTAAGGGACCGGGCCAGATTCCGGGTCAATGTCTTCAGCCAACAGGGCTCCTTGGCCGCCGTTATGCGCAAGCTGGCTACCAGGGTTCCCACCCTCTCTTCTCTGGGGCTGCCCCCAATATTTTCGGACATGGCCAAGGAGACCTTCGGGCTCATCCTGGTCACAGGAGCCACCGGCAGTGGCAAATCAACCTCTCTGGCCGCTTTGGTGGATGCCATCAATGCTACACGCGATATCCATATTTTGACCCTGGAAGATCCTATAGAGTTTGTGCACCCCCATCAGTCCGGACTGGTCAACCAGCGGGAACTGGGCCGGGACTTCGACGCCTTTGCATCCGGATTGCGGGCGGCCCTGCGCCAGGCCCCGAAGGTCATCCTGGTCGGGGAAATCCGGGACCGGGAGACCATGAAAATTGCTTTGGAGGCCTCGGAGACCGGCCACCTGGTTATGGGTACTCTGCACACTTCGGATGCGGCCCAGACCGTCAACCGGATCATCGGCATGTTTGATCTCAGCGAGGAGCGCCTGATTCGCGACCGGTTGGCTGAGAGTCTGAAATACATAGTTTCTCAGCGGCTGGTGCCCAAGTCCGATGGAGGGCGGGTGGCCGCCCTGGAAATTTTAAAAAACACCATCCGCATCCGGGAACTGATCATTCATGGCGAAGAGGGGGAAAATACCTTTGCCACGGTCCTGGAACAAAGCGGTACCTACGGCATGCAAACCTTTGATAACCATTTGGCCCGGCTCTACTCTCAGGGTCTAATTCATGAAGAAATGGCCATGCTTCAAGGCTCGGACAAATCCAAATTGGGACAAATGATTGACCATATCAAGTCCCAAAGAGGTGAAAAGGTGACTGACATTGACAACCTGGAGCTGGATTTGGATTATGAACATAAGGGCTGGTAATAAGGCTCAGTGAACATATGCGTATATCATGTGAACATTGCCAGCGAAGCTTCAACCTGCCTGAAGACAAGGTTCCCCAGAGCAATCGGTTTCGCTTCACCTGCCCGGTCTGCCAGGAAACGAATCAGATACACATTGCAAAACCGGAAGAGGCAACAGGGGAAACAACGACAGGTGATGTGAAGACAGGTGATGTGAACACCTTGGACGCCCCGCCGGTGCAAGCTCCTCCCGGGGCCAGGCTGGCCCTGGTCGTGCTCGGTGCTGAACGAGCCGCACAAAGGGTTGGTGTATATCTGCAGTATCGGGGGTGGCAGGTCATTGAGGCCCAAAGTCCCCGGATGGGGAAGGCCTATATCCAGGCCTATCGTTTGGAACTGGTGGTGATGGAAGACAGTGAGCCGGGCCGGGAGGTCCTGGCGGAGATACATCGCCTGCCGGGGAGGGAGCGTCGGGAGATGAACTGTGTTCTGATCGGGGATAGGACCGCCAGCTTTGACACCCTGACCGCCTTTGTCCTGGGGGTAAACAGCTATGTTCACCAGGATGATGCCCAGGGGCTGGAAACAGCTTTGGACCAGGCTCAGGACCTTTTTCATCAGTACCGGCAATTGTGGATGGCCGCGGGGGATAGGTAGTCAGCTTTGCCTCCGGCGGCGGTCGTCGGTTGGATCCGGGAGGAACTTTTATCCTCCCTCAAGTGAGGGTGGATTTCACGAGTTTTACAGACACATGTTTCTGGGCCGGGTGAAGCTATGTTGTTCAGGGGCATTCTCATTATCCTCCTTGCAGTAAATATTTTGCTGATTTGGGCCATACTCTGGGGGCAGCAGGGCCTTCATACTTACCGACAACAGCAAGCCAGGTTGGAAGAGGTGCAGGCCAGGCTGAGCCAAGTACGCAAGGACAACATAGATCTCAGCCGTAAGATCCGACTCCTGAAAAATGACAATGTCTATGTGGAACAAATGATCCGGACCCGGTTGCACTATGTACAAAAAAATGAAGTCATGTATCTGCCTGCCAAGGCTGAGACTAAAACAGACTCTGGTCAGTGAAATTTCACACGGTGGTGGCCGAATCTGAGGAGGTCCAGGGCAGACAGGGCAAAGGAGCATTCAACCCCATTGTTTAAGATTCATAGGAAGGATTGGATATGCAGGACAAGATTTCCTGGTACGAAGAGGTCCTGTCCCAGGATCCGGGGTCGCCATTGTTTTTCAATTTGGCCCGGCTTTATCTGGATCAGGGAGAGAGGGATAAAGCCATTGGCTATTTGCAAGCCGGGCTGGACAGAAATCCCGCGCACGCTCAGGCCCGTTTCCTTTTGATACAGACCCTGGCCGACGCCGATCGCCGAGATACTGCCCGGCAATATTTGGAACCTATATTGGCCGGTCTTGGATCAAGCCCCGATTTTTGGTTGTTGTGGGCCGAAAATTTGGAGGCTGAGGGAAAAACGGATCTGGCCGCGGCTGTCCGCTTCATAGGAACGGACATAGGCCAAGCCCCCATGTCCTGGGCCCAGGTATTACTGCGGGGCTTGCAGGATCTGGCCACAATCCGCTCATCAGAGGACCAGATCGAAGAGCCGCGGGCTGGGACTGGGGAAGATGTGCCGGAGGTGACAGATCCACATACCCTCGAAGACCAGGCGGAAAATGAGGATGGGGATATAAATCAGCATCCAGGAACATCATCCATAAATGAGCTGAATGGGACAGAAGAAGACCTGCCTTCAGGTGGATACCGGACCGTGACCATGGCCGACATATTGGCCGGACAAGGTGAGTTTGAGGCCGCCCTGGAAATCTATGCCCAGCTCCAGGCTGCTGAAACAGACCCGGATCGACGGCAAAAGATTACGGACCGGATGGACAGTGTATTCCGGAGAATGGCCCCGGGGGAAGGGAAAGAAACCGGCGGGGAAGGAGCACCGCAAAGCACGGAAGTGGACGTAAAAGATGGATTGTCCCCGGATATGAAAAAGAACGGGCAAATGACAACAAAGGCAAATGCCCGGGGCCAAGACCCCAAAAAACAAGAACTGTTGCGTCGATTGGACCGGCTGGCTTCCAGGCTTGAAGCCAAGGGATGATCCAGAGCCCTTTATTTTTGCAAACGCAAGGTGGATGAAGGAGACTCATCAGTGCATAAGCGGAGCCTCATGATCGTGTGTGTTCTTATTTTGGGCCTGACCGGATGTCAGGTGTGGGAAAAAACCAAAGCCATGTATAGGGGGACCATATTTCCAGCCCAGGTGGATGTAAAAGCTGAGGACGGTGTGAGTCAGGAGATCAGGTACTTGGCTCGGTTGGTGACTCCGGTGGATACCCAGTTGGAGGAATTGGTCCGGAAAACGCAGCAGATAGGCAATCCCTCCGAACAGGACCTGCAGGCCCTGTTTTCCAATTTTTCTTGGCTCAATGGTGTAGGGACCTACAGTTCCTCAGGGCAGCTTGTGCATCAAGTCCCGGCTCAGCCGGTCAAAAATATTTCCCCCCAGGCAGAGCTGGAGAATTTTTCGTCCGGGGCAGATGGTCTCTATCTGTATGTCGAGGAACAGGATCTCGGACCTGAATTGTGCTTGGTGAAACCAATTGATAATGCAGGTCAGGTGGCAGCCTATGTAGTTGTCCACTTTGATCCTCGCACTTTGTTCAGTCGATCCCCGGTTCCTGAAAATCTTGTGGTGATCCAAAATGGAAAAATCCTTTGGTCCGGCATGGAAAATGGTGTTAACCAAGGGCTGGCGGACGAGGATTGGGAAGGGATGCTCCAATCAGAAGTCCAGGGGGATTTGGTAGTCCATGAGCATAACTTTGTCTGGCTCTCGAGGTACGTGGGTCAGGATCCCCTGATCTATGTAGTCAAAATGGCCGGGAGTGATCCGCGGCAAAAAGAAGGCTGATTTAAAAACCAGGAATTTTCCCGCAGCGTTCTCCTCTCAGGGCTTCATGAGCCTGCCCTGCGTTGGGGAATGGAGCGGGAGACTACCTTAGGAGGTGGCATTATGCGCCAGATAACGGTCACTGAACATCTGTTGCTGCATCAACGTCAAAATCCCATGGCTACCGGGCAGTTTACTCGGCTGCTCAATGAGCTCATCCTTTCGGCCAAAATCATTGCCCGGGATGTGAATAAAGCCGGACTGGTGGACATACTGGGTTACACCGGGAGTGTGAATGTGCAGGGAGAAAGCGTACAGCGCTTGGATGAGTTTGCCAACAGCGTCTTGACCCACCGAATGGAGCGGGCCGGGGTCTTGTGTGCCATGGCCTCTGAAGAAAATGCCGATTTGATCCAGGTCTCTCATCGCTTTCCCCGGGGCGACTATTTTCTGGTTTTTGATCCCTTGGACGGTTCTTCCAATATCGATGCCAATGTGAGTATAGGGACCATTTTCTCCATTTATCGGCTGAAAGACGGCTTGAGCGGCCAAATTGAGCTCCACGACGTCTTGCAAAAGGGAGCGGAACAGGTGGCGGCCGGGTATTTCATTTACGGTTCATCCACAGTAATGGTCTATACGACCGGCAACGGGGTCCACGGCTTCACCCATGATCCCAGTGTGGGGGAGTTTTTGCTGTCTCATCCGGACATCAAGATGCCCCAGCAGGGGAAAATCTACTCGGTGAACGAGGCCTATTGGAATTACTGGGACGGGGCCACTCAAAGGGCCGTGGACATGTTCAAAGATCCAAACAGCGAACTGGGACGGCTTTACAGCTTGCGGTATATTGGATCTCTGGTGGCCGACTTTCATAGGAACCTTCTTTACGGGGGGATCTTTATGTACCCCATCGATTATCGGGATCCCAAAAAGCCCAAAGGCAAGCTGCGTTTGTTGTGTGAAGCCAATCCCTTGGCCTTTATCGTTGAACAGGCCGGGGGGCAGGCCACGGATGGTGTGAACCGAATCCTAGACATTGAGCCCCAGGAGCTCCATCAACGCACACCCTTGTTTATCGGGTCCAACTTGGAAGTGGAAAAGATCCGGGAGATCTATTCCCAGGCCGGATAACAGGCATGTTTAGGAGGAGTGTTCAGCTTTGCCTCTGGCGGGAGACCGCCAGTTTGATCGAGTATGAAACTGAGCAAGAGGGCAGGGCCCGGTTCGCAGACAGGCCGCCCTTGCCCCAAGAGCTGGCCCTCTTCGAAGTTAATTCTCGTTTCATACGAGACCCGCCTTCAGCGGGACCTCTGCAAATCTGAAATATTTTTGGGCCAGAGGGGGCAAGAAAGGCAAATTTGCCGGATTGACCCCATATGAAACTGCTTCAATAAAGGCTCCTCTGAGCAACGCATATGCTGTGTTTGGGTATCGAGACCTCCTGTGACGAGACGGCCCTGGCTTTGATCCAGGACGATCATGAAATCCAAGAGAAGCTGGCCTCCCAAGAGAGCCTCCACGCCCTGTTTGGAGGGGTAGTCCCCGAACTGGCTTCCAGGGAGCATATGCGGGCCATCGGGCCCATGTACGACGTTTTGTTGGATGACGCCGGGATAAGGGCAGAAGAGATCGATGGAATCGCCGTGGCCAGGGGGCCTGGTCTGTTGGGCAGTCTGCTGGTGGGCCTGGGATTGGCCAAGGGACTGGCCCTGAGCCTGAATCGACCTTTGGTGGGGATTAATCATCTGGTGGCCCACCTCTTGGCTGCTGGACTGGAACAGGAATTGACCTTTCCAGCCTTGGGTCTGGTCGTTTCCGGAGGACATACACAGATCGGACTGCTCAGCTCACCATTTGCGTTTTCCTGGCTGGGAAGGACCCTGGATGATGCGGCAGGAGAAGCTTACGACAAGACGGCCCGGATGCTCAATTTGCCCTACCCCGGTGGAAGGATCATCGATGCCTTGTCCAAGTTTGCCCGTCCAGATCCCCAGCTTTTGCCACGTCCTTACCTGGACAATCAGAATCTGGACTTTAGCTTCAGCGGGTTAAAGACAGCCCTGGCCAGAGTGATAGACGCCAATCCCTGTCTAGTTGTGCCTGAAATGCAAACAGAGCCGGATGAGTCTCAGCTGGCTGATTCCAGGCCTGGGCTGGCTGAACTGTGCGCCTCTTTGAACTGGTGTATCGCCTCCACTATAGGTGTGAAAGTTCAGCGGGCAGCTGCCAAGCATCCCCAGGCTAAGGCCCTGATTGTGGCTGGAGGGGTGGCCGCCAACTCCTGGTTGCGTCAAGAGTTGGCCGCTGTGGCAGATGAGTGCGGCCTGGAATTCATTGTCCCCAGCCCCCGGCTGTGTACGGATAACGCCTCCATGATCGCTTTTACCGGAGTCTTGTATTTACAGGCCGGATACACCCACAGCATGGAGCTGGAAGCGGTCCCCCGAGGACGGCCGGTTCCTGATGATTGGGCGGCCATTCCTTGACAGCCTATATCTTGGTTCGTATTATTCCCGTCTAGTGTTTAGCAGTGAATCCTGAAGTGTTGTCATTTGAGACCTTCAGGCTGCCGGTTCAAGGTTATTTCCTGGAAAAGCTAACGGCAAATAATGTACTCAAGACCAAATTGAGACCGACAAAAGGAGAAGAACAATGCCGAACGCAGTAACAGACAGCACGTTTGAATCTGAGGTGATCAAAGATAGCCAGCCGGTTCTGGTTGATTTCTGGGCTCCGTGGTGCGGACCGTGCAGAGCGATTGCCCCGGTCCTGGAAGAGCTGGCCAAGGAGTTTGAAGGCAAAATCAAAATACTCAAGATGAATGTTGATGAAAATCCCAGCACCCCCAGTAAGTATGGCATTCGGGCCATTCCTACCCTTATTTTGTTTAAAGGTGGGGATGTGGTCGGACAAGTGACTGGAGCTGTGTCCAAGAGCAACCTTAAAGATATGATCAATCAAAAGGGTTTGTCATGAAACCATTTGACAGTGTAGTCATCGGGGGTGGCCCGGCAGGCATTACTGCGTGCCTGTATATACTCCGGGCAGGAGCCAATGTGGCCTGGGTAGAAAAGATGGCCCCCGGTGGACAGGTCTTGATGACAGATTGGATAGATAATTATCCTGGATTCCCGGAGGGCATCAAGGGCTATGAGCTCGTTGATCGCATGGCCCAGCATTTGGAAGGTTTTTCATTTCAGAAGTATACAGAGGAAGTGGCCGGCATTGAGCCTGGAGAAAAGACGCATAGGATTCAGGTGGGAGAAGATTGGATCGAGGCCAAGACCGTCGTCTTATGCCCCGGAGCGGAGCATAAGAAGCTGGGATTGCCTGGAGAAGATCGCCTGGCCGGCAGGGGAGTGTCCTACTGTGGCTTGTGCGATGGGCAGTTCTTTAAAGACCAGGTCATAGCCTGTATCGGGGGGGGGAATACCGCCCTGGAGGATTCTCTCTACTTATCTGGAGTCGCTCAAAAAGTGTATCTTATACATCGTCGAGATGCTTTTCGGGGGGATAAGGTCTATCAGGATAAGGTTCTGAGTCAGAAAAACATTGAAGTCATGTGGGACACTGTGCCCCAGGAAATCCTGGGCCAAGACCAGGTGGAGGGCCTGAAGATAGAAAATGTGAAAAGCAATACCTCTTCCGAGTTGGATGTGGATGGGGTGTTCATTTTTGTGGGCATCACCCCCCAGTCAGGATTTATTCCCCAGCATGTAGAGCGGGACGCCAATGGGTTTATAGTCACGGATACGGAAATGCGGACCAGTGTCTCCGGCATATTTGCCGCTGGGGATATTCGGTCCAAACGTTGCTGGCAGATCTCTACGGCTGTGGGCGACGGTGCAACGGCTGGCCATTCGGCCCAACTTTACCTGCAAGAGCTCACCGATGGCTAGGAGACTTTGTTTATGGGTGGGGGCTTTGCTCTTGAGTCTGGGGCTGCTTTCCGGATGTGGAGTGATAGATGCCGTGTTTCTCAAACCTCCCCAGGACACTGCCCTGGAGCTCTTGCAAGCCGGTAATGCGGCCATGCAGGAAGAAAGCTACGACCAGGCCATTGACTACTACACGAAACTCAAAGACCGTTATCCTTTCAGTCCTTATACAGCCCAAGCCGAACTGAGACTGGCTGATGCCTATTTTCAGGACCGAAGGTATGAACCAGCTGAAAACGCGTACAAGGAATTTGAATCCTTGCATCCCGGCCATGAGAATATCCCCTATGTTTTGTTTCGAATTGGGCTGAGCAACTTCAAGCAATTCAAATCCATAGATCTGCCCCAAGATAACGTGGATGAGGCTTTGCAATATTTCAACCGTGTGGCCGAGGCCTTTCCCCAAAGCCCAGTCGCAGACCAAGCCAGGGAACATGCCAGGAAATGCCTCCGTTTTCAGGCCGAACACGAGATCTTTGTGGCCGACTTTTATTGGCGCACAGAGCGGTATCTTTCGGCTTGGAAGCGGTATGCATATATTACTGAAAAGTTCCCCATGTTTGATGATGTCTTGGAATACGCTCGAGCTCGGAGCAAGCTGGCCTATGTTATGTATCAGAGGCAGGCAGCTGAAGAAAAACGTATTTCCCAGCAGGGCAGCTGGAAGCAGCTCTTCGACTGGTTATAGATGGTTTGCTTTGGTAGGCACAAAAATCAGATCTTGTATCCCCCCTGACAGCCATTTCGGTCATGTTAAAGCCACAGATCTTTCAATCAGCGCATCACTGAGCAAAAAGACCTCCTTGGCCCCTCAACGTTTTGGCCAATGGGGTCTGAAGGCTTGGGAAGAGAAAATATGATTCCAGAATGGTTGGAAGCGCGACGATTGGGAGATGAGGCCTTTGAGGCCGCTTATGATGCGTCCCTCCCCAAGGAGCGGGCCCTGATCAAAACCGAAATCGCCAGCCTTTATGCTTGGTTGGAGCCCAGTGGCCTCCTGCGGAGACGGACAGAAGCAGACAAAGTCCAAGGTCTGCGGGTATATGCGCAAACAAGGCCCCGGAACTGGGCTGTGGTTCAGATTCCGGCCCAATGCTGTGATCCGAGCTTGGTGGTGGCCGCTGTCCTTCCCCCCCTTGCAGCTGGAGTGTGGCCGGTGATTGCGGTCCTGGAAGACCAGGGCCAGAGTTGGCAAAGAGCCGTCCTGGCTTTGGAGCTGTGCGGAGTGGAAACTGTGTACACCCTGCCCTCGGCCCAGATGGAAACTGCCCTGAAGCACTGGTTGAGTGCAAAGGGCAGTAATCCGGGGATGGTTGTTTGTTTAGAGCCCGGCGTGGTCTTAAGCTGCGGACAAGAGAATTTTTCCGGCGGCGGACACGTAATGCTTCATCTGCCCAGGCCGCAAAAGGCAGGTATCTGGATGGAAGGGCAGGACATAGATCTGTGGGCCCTGTCATTTATGCATCCGGGGATGGAATGTGTGGTGTGGTCAGAACACACAGGGGGTTTGCCGCCTGGATTTCGATCCATGTGCGGGTCATGGACTGATTTTCTGCAGCACCAGGCGGAGGTGGTCTGGGTCCCGAATGACCTCATTGAAAAGGCACTCGACGTATTTCCCTTAGTCTTGGGACCTGGGCAAGAGCCGATTTGGGTCTGGCCCTGGTATGTTTCGGCCTTGGCAGGGCATACTCGAGTGGGAATTGCCCAGGAAAGCGACCTGCAGTGGAAACGAATTGAGGAGAGCTGTGAGCGTTAAGGAGTCGTATCTTAACTTCATTCGCAATGTCGGTATCATTGCCCATATAGACGCCGGCAAGACGACATTGACCGAACGAATTCTGTATTACACCAAGAAGATCCATCGCTTGGGAGAAGTCCATGAGGGCACGGCGACCATGGACTATATGCCCGAAGAACAGGAGCGTGGGATTACCATTACTTCCGCCTGTACCTCCTGCCAATGGAACAAGCACCAGGTCAATATAATCGATACCCCTGGCCACGTAGATTTTACCATCGAAGTGGAACGCTCCCTGCGGGTTCTGGACGGGGCGGTGGGGGTCTTCTGCGCCGTGGGGGGGGTGGAACCCCAGAGTGAGACCGTATGGCGTCAATCCGAGCACTACAAAGTACCCAAGATCGCTTTTGTGAATAAGCTTGATCGAGTGGGCGCGGATTTTGAGGCTGTGCTTCAGGATATGCGGGATAAATTGCAGGCCAGTGTCCTTCCCCTGCAGTTTCCGGTGGGGCAAGGAGCCGATTTTTCCGGGTTAGTGGACATCCTGAGGCAGAAGTTTTTACGTTTTGATCCCCAGAGCAAGGGGGCTACGGTCATTGAGGAAGAAGTCCCTCCAGAACTGGAAAGTACAGCTGCTACTTGGAGGGAGCGGTTGCTGGAAATACTGGCCGACGGTGATGAGTCCATATTGGAGGCCTATTTAGCCGGAGAGGTTCCTGCAGTCCAGGATCTCAAGGCTGCTATTCGACAGGCCACCCTGGATCTGCGTTTGGTACCGGTTTTGGCTGGATCGGCCCTGAAAAACATCGGAGTGCAGCCGGTCATGAATGCGGTGGTCGACTTTCTCCCCTCTCCCATTCAAGTCCGCCCTGCCCAGGGCCTCGACCCAAAAACCCATAAATCCAGGTCCTTTCCGGTTTCCACCACTTCCCCCCTTTCTGCTCTGGTATTTAAGATCCTTTTGGATGGGGGCCGGCCATTGACCCTGATGCGCTTGTATTCGGGCCGAGTACAAGCTGGAGAGACGGTATTCAACTCCACCCAGCAGGTGGAGCAGCGGGTGGCCAGGTTGTTCAGCCTGCATGCCGGGCACAAGACCCGCCTGGATGAGGCCAGAGCAGGAGAAATTGTTGCTGCTGCAGGCATGAAAGGAGCCCGGACCGGTGACACCTTATGTCGGAAAGACAATCAGCTGGTCTTGGAACAGATCTCCCAATACAAGCCGGTCATGTCCCTGGCCCTGGAGCCCCGTAATGCCGCAGAGGAAGAAAAGCTGATGCAGGCACTGGACAAGATGCTTTTGGAAGATCCAACCTTGAGTCTGACCAGGGATGAAGACACGGAGCAGATCATCCTGTCCGGAATGGGCGAGTTGCATCTGGAAGTGGTTCTGGAGCGGCTGAAGAGGGAATATAAAGTGAATTTGCGATCCGGGAACCCCCAGGTGGTCTACCGGGAGACTATTGCCCTGACCGCTGAGGCTGGAGATGAGTTTCACCGGGAGCTGGGGGAATCCATGCATCACGGACAAGTGTGGATGCGGGTTGAGCCCCGGCAGAGGCATAAAGAAAACCGTATTTACTGGGAAATGGATACCCAGGGTTGGCCTCAGACCTGGGTGCAGGCGGTGAATCAGGCTGTGGAGGATGGTCTGCAAAGTGGAGTCATTCGGGGATATCCGGTGCAGGGAGTCAGTGTGGCCGTGACCGGCATGCAGCGTCTGGCCGACGTTTCCAGTCAGGTTGGGTTTCACATGGCGGCCGGGGGGGCGCTCAAAAAGGCCCTGCAAGCCGCAAACCCGGTGCTCATGGAACCCATAATGCAGGTCGAGGTCTTTGTCCCCGAGGATTTTGTCGGCGATGTGGTTTCCTTGCTGGGGAGCAAAGGGGCTAAGATCGAGAACATGTATGACCGGGGAGGAGGTAAGGTCATTCAGGCCCTGACTCCTTTACGCCAATTGTTTGGATTTGCTACGGACTTACGCTCTGCTACCCAGGGGCGGGGCAATTTCATGATGAAGTTTGATCGATTTGACGTTTTGGAATAAGATAGGAGAAAAGATACATTCTTCAAATTGTATCACTTATAAACGTACAGCGATTTTTTGCAGTGACGCCCGAGTTGGAAGTGCGCTCAGGGCCGGGATCAAATGTTTAGCTCTCGGGTACAGGTTTGGGCATGATTCACGAGTCCTTTGATCGCCTGGTGGTAGTTTCCAACCGTCTTCCCGTGGCCCTGAAATGGGAACACGAACGCTGGACCGTACGGGCCGGGGCCGGCGGGCTGGTCACGGCCTTAGCTCCGGTACTCAGCCGGAACGGCGGGGTTTGGATGGGGTGGCCGGGCACATCTGAACAGGCCAATGTACAAAAGCCCCTGCAGGAGTTTTCCCAAGACCAAGGATATCTCTTGCATCCAGTCATCCTGAATAGTGAAGATGTCCGCGGTTATTATTATGGATTCTCCAATGAGGTTCTGTGGCCATTGCTGCATGGCTTTCATACCCATTGTAATTTTAAATTGGACTATTGGGAAAAATACCAAAATGTCAATAATCGATTTGCCCAGGAAATTTTGACCGTAACCACTGAAGATGACTATATCTGGGTTCACGACTACCATTTAATGTGTGTAGCCAGGGAGATCAACAAAGGAATTGCTCGTCGTAACTGTGGTTTTTTTCTTCATATCCCCTTTCCGGGCCCGGAGATATTTTTGAAGCTCCCATGGCGCCGGGCCATCCTGGGATCCTTGCTTGAATACGATCTGGTCGGATTTCAGACCTCGCAGGATATGCGTAACTTTGTGCGTTGCCTGGAATGTCTCTGTTCGAATACCCAAGTACAGACGGAGCAGAATCTGGCCTGGATTGCTTGCGGGGATAAAGAAGTCAAGGCCGGGACCTTTCCCATCAGCATAGATTTCAACGAATTTGCCGATTTGGCGGCTTCCAAGGAAGTATCCAAACGCTCAGACACTTTGCATTTGCAACATCCCGAGCAGCAGGTCATTCTGGGTGTGGACCGATTGGACTACACCAAGGGCATTCCCCAACGGCTGGAGGCCATTCGGCAGGCGATCATCCGGTTTCCGGACTTGAAGGGCAAGATCGCCTTACTTCAGGTCCTGGTTCCCAGCCGGGAGGAAGTGCCTGAATATCAGATGTTAAAAGAGCATATTGAGCGCTTGGTAGGAGAAATCAACGGCCAATTCACCGAGCCTGGATGGATTCCAGTCCATTATCTGTACCGCAGTCTGCCCCGGGCGGATCTGGTATCATTTTATTTGGCCGCCGAGATGGCCCTGATCACTCCCCTATGGGACGGGATGAACTTGGTGGCCAAGGAATATTGTGTATGCAACTATCGGGAAAACGGAGTCCTTATTTTAAGCGAGTTTGCCGGGGCCGCTTCCCAACTCTACTCGGACGCCATTTTGGTCAATCCGTATGATGTCAATGCCGTGGCTGAAGCCATCCGGCGGGCCTACTACATGCATCCTTCGGAACGCCAATCCCGGATGCGCCGTTTGCGCCAGACCATTCAATCCTACGATATACATTTCTGGCTGGACTCCTTTTTGCGGGCCGCTTTTGACAGTCGACCTCAGGAGGTGCCCATGGCCGGTTTCTCCACCTTCTTGTCCAGCATCGATCGGCTGTAGGCCTTTGAACATGCTTATGCAGTGTACATACAATTTAGAAGTCACTGCAAAAAGTCGCTTTATGTTTATGTGTGATAAGGTTTTGAATTATAAGTCTTTGTATTTGCTGACTTCTGACCTCTGACCTCTGGCGAGTGTGAAGACATTTTTTGCACTCGTATCAATATATGCCAGTGAAAGATGACCTGCTTTGCTTCAGGCCAGGCTGGTCAAGGAGGGATCTCTGCGACCTTTAGAAGGGGAGCATCGGGCCAAGAGGAAGTTGGGGCAGAACTTTTTGATCGATCCCAATGTGGCTCGGAAGATCGTGGGATTGCTCCACGTTCAGCCTGGGGACCAGGTCCTGGAAATCGGCCCCGGCCGGGGGGCATTGAGCGGCGTTTTGCTCCAAAGCGGGGCCCAGGTGGTGGGAGTGGAGAAGGACCTCCACCTGGCCGGGGAATTGAAAAAGCTCTGGCCGGGTATGCATGTAGTCGCCGCCGATGCCCTGGACATATCTTGGAGTGGCCTGCCTGAGGCCGGGATTCACAAAATCATAGGCAATTTGCCTTACAATGTGGCTTCGCCGTTGATATGGGATATTGTGGCTCTCTGCCCGGAAGCCGAGTCTATGGTGTTTACAATCCAAAAGGAAGTAGGTTTGCGTTTGACCGCTTCCCCGGGAACAAAAGCCTATGGCGCCCTGTCTGTCTGGGTCCAGAGTTTTGCCCACCCCAGATTGGAGTTTGTTGTCGGTCCTCATGTATTCCGGCCCCGGCCGCAGGTGGATTCAGCGGTGGTTTCCCTGGTTCCTTTGAGCCAGCGCCCAGGCCCCCAAGAGCGGGCTGCTCTGATCGCTCTGTTGCGGGTCTGTTTTCAGCAGCGCCGGAAACAGCTGAAGACCTCATTGCGCGATATGTGGTCTGATGGAGTACAATCCTGGTTTGCTGCACATAATATGAGTCCCAAGGCTCGGGCGGAAGAGTTGACTCCGAAGCAGTTTCTCTCTTTAGCCCAAGTGAGTGCAGCAGGAGGTGATAGGCAGGAATTTCGGTAAATTAAGATATTCGTTTGCCAGTATCTTTGTATCTCATGAGGTTCAATTTTGGGGGAAACCCTTGACAAGTGCGGCTTTTTGGGTTTTGGTCTGGAAAAAGGCGCATCAGGGCGGATAGAGACTTCAGCATGGATCCGAACACCGACAAATGCTGTAAGCCACAATGGTTTGTTTTCAGGGGTGAGTGGCTTCCAGATTAAGCTTATGGTATATTTGGGAAGGTGGAAGCGAGTGAGATCGCACTGTTTGTAACAATGCAAGAGGAGGAAGGCTATGACCAAAGCAGATCTGATCGCCAAAGTGGCAGAGAAGTCGGAGTTGACCAAAGCAGATTCGGAAAGAGCCCTGAATGCTTGCCTGTCGTCCATTGAAGACATCCTGGTCCGGGAAGGAAAATTGACCCTGACCGGATTCGGCACTTTTCAGGTGGAAGAACGAAAAGAGCGGAAAGGCCGCAATCCGCAAACAGGAGATGAGATCACCATTCCGGCGGCCAAGGTGGTCAAGTTTCGGCCGGGAAAATTGTTGAAGGATGCCATTCGCTAAAAAGAGAAAGCGGTGCTTCCGGGCTAGTCCTTACAGAGTATTCTCCCCTGGGACATTCCCTGGTGGAGGCTTGATCATGCTTTTTTTTCGGACGTTTCTATCCCGCTTAAGCCTCTCTGGAACACGTATTCAAAAGGGATCAGGGGTGGACATGAGCGGAATTGGCAGGGGCGCAAGGCAGGGTCACTAACGCCGCCTCGAACCATATTCAGACCTCTGGTTTGGATTTGCCATTTGCTGATTTTTAAGATATGATATTATGTTTTCTTTGGGACCAAAAACCCAAAGTTTGGACCAATTTTGCGAACAAGGAGGTGAGGACGTTTGCCTGGCATTATCCTCAATGATAACGACAATTTTGACTATGCCTTGCGCAAGTTCAAAAAACAATGCGAGAAGTCCGGAATTCTTTCAGAGCTTAAAAAGCGCCAACACTATGAAAAGCCGAGCGTGCAGCGCAAAAAGAAAGAAGCTGCAGCCCGAAAACGCCTGATGAAGAAAATGCGCAAGTCCCGGATGGGATCCTAGCCTGAGCATTCTTCGCCCAGGGCGGACCGTGATCGGTCCGCCCTGTTTTCGTTTCCAGCACAAACGCACAATGAGTGGACTCCAATCACACCTCAAGGACCAAACAGGCCAGACGTTAAACGCGTGCACTTGGCTTCATTCCCAGTCTTGAAACCAGCATAAACGCTGCATGCCTTCAGCGCATATCCCTCATGGACAGTCCAAAGGCAGTCCACAAAGGATGTAAGTAAACGCGTATGGATTCGCGAACTCTTCGACTTTTGGATTATTTTGATCTTCTGGATCATTTTGGAAAGTATGCCCATTCAGAGCCTGGCGCCCGGGCTTGCCGGGAGCTTCGGCCTAGTTTGGATTCTTCCCGGCTTGAAGATGAGAATGTACTGCTGGCCGAGGCTTTGGAGGCTGCTTCAGAAATTGCTCAGGCCGTCTCTTCTTTTCCGGAGCTGCAAGGAGTCTTTACCTGCCTGAAGCAGGAAGTGGTCCTGGATGAAGACGGTTTGTGGGGGCTTCAGACCTTGTTGCAGGCCGCGGATCAAGCCCGGGCTGTCATTGGGCGTTTGGACGCGGAACGATGTGCCGCTTTGCGGGCCATAATGGCTCAAGTCTCCTGGCCGGAGCGGGCCTGGATGGCCTTGAAGAGGTGTCTGGACCCAGACGGCGGTCTCAAAGATGAGAGCAGCCCGGAGCTGCTCTCCGTGCGCCAGGAGGTGCGACGCATCCACAGCCAATGCACCAGAAAGGTCAACGAGTATCTGCGCCAGGAAAAAATCGAAGCCTATCTGCAGGATGAATATCTGACCATATCCGCCGACCGTTACGTCCTGGCCATAAAGTCCAATTTCAAAGGACGCCTGCAAGGTATCATCCATGACTACTCCCAGACCGGGGAAACCTGCTACTTCGAGCCCATGCTCCTGGTGGAGCTGAACAATACACTCCAGGAACTCAAACAGGAGGAGCGGGAGGCTAAAAAAAAGGTATTACGAACCCTGACCTCCACAGTGGGTCAGGACGGACAGCGCATCCGGGCTGTATTCGACTGGATGGTGGATCTGGATGTTCTGTTGGCCAAGGTGCTCCTGGCTGGGGATATTCAGGGCCAAAGCGTGAAATTGGGAGAAGAGCAGCCCTTGCAACTTAGAAAGGCCAGGCATCCTTTGCTGGTCATTAACCGGGAAGATCCCCGGGCCGTTGATATCGAGCTCAAACCGGGTCAACGCGGTTTGATCATCAGCGGGGGCAATTCCGGGGGCAAGACGGTGTGTTTAAAGACCTTGGGATTGATCAGCCTCATGGCCTTATCCGCTTTGCCAGTCCCGGTCCGGGAGGGGAGCAGTCTGCCTCTGTGGAAGAAAATCTTTGTCTTTATCGGGGATGAACAGAGCCTGCAGGAGCATCAGAGCACGTTTACTGCTCAAATCGATCATTTCCGATCCAAGTGGCCGGAAATGGACGCCTCCAGTCTGGTCCTTTTGGATGAATTCGGGGCCGGGACCGATCCCAGCCAGGGTGCAGCCTTGGCTCAGGGGGTCATGGATGCCTTGCTGGAAAAATCGGTATGGATTGTGGCCGCCACCCACTTCCCGGCCCTGAAAGCCTACGGGTTGACTCGAGAACAGGTCCGAGCGGCCACCGTACTGTTCGATCCTCAAACCAAGATGCCACTTTATACCTTGAGCTATGACCAGGTTGGGGGCAGTCGAGCCCTGGATGTGGCCCGGGACCGAGGTCTCCCCGCCGAAATCCTGCGTCGGGCCGAAGAATATCTCTTGCTGGACGGCAAGGATTCCAGCCAGCTCATGAGCCGTCTGAACGAACTGGCCGTGGCCAGGGAGCAGGAAATTCAGACCTTGCAAGAGCAAAAAATAGCCCTGGAAGAGGAGCAGAAACGACTCCGAGCCAGGTTGGAGAGGCAGACCCAGCAGCTGTTGGAAGAAATCAGAACTCATTCCCGGGAAGTGGTGGCCGAGTGGAAGGCCGGAAAGCGGAAGCGCAAACAGGCCTTGCGGGATCTGGCCGCAGACAAGGACCGATTGCGTGAACAGCTCCAATCAGAAGGGCCGGGCGGCGGGCAACAGGCCACTCAATCCCCGGCTACCGGAGACCAGGTCTATTACCGATCCTGGGGTCGAAAAGGCTTGGTCCGGGACATAGATGCCAAAAAGTCCCGCCTTAAGCTTGATTTAGGCGGAGTGACCCTTTGGGTGCCGAAAAATGAAGTTGAAGTTCTCGGGCATCAGACCTCGGATTCAGCTTCCACTCCATCTTCCTCCCGAGTCCCGTCCCGGTCTGGGGTCATAGGGAGAGTGGATTTACGGGGCATGAGATCTGATGAGGCAATGACCGCCTTGCAGCAGCATGTGGATCATGCCCTGCTGCAAGGAAGAAATGAGCTGGAAATCATTCACGGACGAGGAACTGGAGCCTTGCGCAAGGCGGTTCAGGAAGAGCTGGCCCGCTTGCCGGGGGTTGCCGAGTTTTGTTTGGCCGATGAAGAGCAGGGCGGGGACGGAGTGACCATCGTCCGTCTCCAATAAATGGTGTGCGGTCTGGTAAAGGATCTTCTGGTATGCCCAAGGTAACTCCAGATCAAATCCAGGCTATCAAGGACAGGATCGATTTTTTGGACCTGGTCCAGCGCTATGTCACCCTGCGCCAGGCCGGGGAGCGGTGGATGGGGGTCTGTCCCTTCCATCAGGAAAACAAGCCTTCTCTGAGTGTTCATCCGGAACGGGGCCTTTTTTACTGCTTCGGCTGCCAGGCCTCCGGGGATGTGATTGACTTTTACTCCCGGATCAATGGACTGGATTTTATGGAATCTGTCCAAGAGCTGGCCCGTGAAAGCGGGGTAGAGCTGGACAGGGGGGGAGACTCTCAGTCCGGTGATCAGGCCAGATTACGCAGGCAATGCCTGGAGATGCATGTCCTGGCCCAGGGTCTATTCCGGCAGGCCCTGGGAAGGGACCAAGGTAAAGCGGGTCGAGAGTATTTGCAGGAGCGAGGGTTTGACTCCGAGATCATCGAGCGGTTTGGACTTGGCTGGGCTCCCATGTCCTGGAACAGCTTGAAAAAGCATCTGGCTCACAAAGGGCACCCCCCGGAACAGGGAGTGCTAGCCGGTCTGCTGTCTCAAAACCAGCAGGGACACATCTATGACCGGTTCCGGTCCAGGATCATGTTTCCCATTCACAATCTGGGGGGGAAGGTTGTGGCCTATGGGGGGCGGATAGTGGGTCAGGGAGACCCCAAGTACTTAAACAGCAGTGAGACCCCCATATTTACCAAAGGCGATCTCCTGTACGGTTTGGACCAGGCCCGGCGCAGCGTGACGCAAAATAAAAAAGCCCTGCTCACTGAGGGGTATGTCGACGTGTTAACCTTGGCCCAGTTCGGTTTTGAAAACTCCTGCGGGGTCCTGGGAACATCTTTGACCTTGCCCCAAGTGCGCCGTCTGTCCGGGCTGTGCAGTACTGTAGTTTTGATCTTTGACGGAGACCGGGCTGGACGGCAGGCTTCACTGCGCAGCGCAGAGATGATTATGGCCGCAGGGCTGCAGGTGCAGGTGGTATGCCTGCCCGAGGGCGAAGATGTGGACAGCCTGCTCCGCTCACAGGGCAGGGAGGCCCTGCAGGAGTTGATACACACCGCTGAAGAGGGCCTTGCCTTTTGCCTGCGCATGATTAGATCCAATACAGCCCCAAAAGAGATTATGGATTGGGCGGTCCGCTTCCTGTCTGGGTTGGGCCAGGCCTCATGGCAGGCCTATTATCTCCCGCGACTGGCTGAGGGGCTGCATGTTTCCGAAGCAGAGTTGCGCTCTGCATTCCAAGAAGCCCACAAACCTCACCCCCGGCAGAGCGGATCAAGGCCCCTGGTCAGCTCTCAGCCATCCGGGCAACGGGATCGTGAGTTGTTGGCCTTTGCCGTGCGGCGTCCTGAGTATTTGCCCAAGCTGAAAGCCCAGGGTTTGAAGGAGCTTTTACGAACCGAGCGGGGTCGAGGACTGTGGGATAAGTTATGTTCCCATGGTCCAGATCAGGTTTTGCCTTTTCTGGACCCAGGGGAGAAGTCCTTTTTCGTTTCCTGCCAACTGCAAGACAGGGATCCGGAGACGGATCGGGCCGTTTGGGAGGATATCTCCAATCTTCTGCTCCGGGGCAGAGAAAAAAATACCAAACAGAGATTGACAGCGGCCATTGCCCAGGCCGAAGCCAGAGGTGACCATAAAGAAGTGGCCAGACTGCTGAGTGCATTCAGTCAATTAGTGAAGGGGGGGGAATGAGTACCATCAAAGACATTCAACAGATCAAGACCCTGATCGCCAGAGGGAAGCAAAAAGGGTACTTGACCTTTGAAGAGCTCAACGAGGCCTTGCCGGCCGAAGTCAGCGAGCCGGAACAGGTTGAAGAGATCATCACCATTTTTCAGCAATTGGAAATTGCTATAGTTGATGAGAACAATAACAAGAAGATTGAGGTTATGCCCACAGAGGTGGGTTTGGAGCTGGAGAGCCGGGGCAGTGGTAGTGACGATGATGATGAGTCGCAAGAGCTCTCCCGCAGCTCTGATCCGGTCCGCATGTATTTGCATGAAATGGGCTTGGTCCCGTTGCTGGACCGGGACGGAGAGGTGCGCATTGCCAAAAAGATTGAAGCTGGTGAACTCGAGGTCCTGTATGCTTTGGCCGAGGTCCCGGTGGCTATCGAGTACTTGGTTGGGGTCGGGGAGGAGCTGAAGAAAGGAAACGCTAAGCTCAAGGACGTGGTCAAAACCATCGAAGAGGACGATCCCACGGAAGAGGAAATGAACCAGCGCCAGAGGGTGATCAACCTTTTGGAAGAGATCAAGCAGATATATCGAAAAAAGAAAGCTATCTATACCAAGGTCTCGGAGACGGCAACGTTGAATAAACGTGTGCGTGGGGTTCAGGACCGCATTCTGGAGTACAAGCATGAGATTGTGGACCGCTTGGTGGCTATCAAGCTGGAAAAAAAGCTTATTGACGAGATCATTGAAAACATTGGCGACTATGTCCGCCAGATGAACAACTGCCAGCGTGATTATTCGGCCTACATTCTTTCCGTGGGCAAGACCCAGCAGGAGATAGAGACTCTCTTTGGACAATTGGACCGCCGGGAGGTCAATCCGGTGGTTTTGGCCGACGAATTGAGCATGACCGTGGAAGAGGTCTTCTCCTTTAAGGAAATGCTGACCGGGAAGCAGGAGATCCTGCAGCGTCTGGAAGAAAAGTGTTGCCACGACGTCCATGAACTGGAAGATATTCTGTGGCGGATGGAAAATGGGAATCGAATGGCCCTAAGGGCCAAGCAAGAGCTGATTCGGGCCAATCTGCGATTGGTGGTCAGTATCGCCAAGAAGTATACCAATCGGGGCCTGCAGTTTCTTGATCTCATTCAGGAGGGAAATATCGGGCTGATGAAGGCGGTGGACAAGTTCGAGTATCAGCGGGGGTACAAGTTTTCCACATACGCCACCTGGTGGATCAGGCAGGCCATTACCCGGGCCATTGCCGATCAGGCCCGTACTATTCGCATTCCTGTGCACATGATTGAGACCATCAATAAGTTGGTACGCACCTCCAGGTATCTGGTCCAGGAGCTGGGACGGGATCCTCTGCCGGAAGAGATCGCCGAGCGCATGGATTATCCTTTGGAGAAAGTTAAGAAGGTTCTGCGTATCGCCAAGGAACCCATCTCCCTGGAGACTCCGATCGGAGATGAAGAAGATTCCAGTTTGGGTGATTTCATTGAGGACAAGAGGGCCTTGGCCCCGGCCGACGAGGTGGTGCATACCAAGCTGGGTGACCAGATCCAGCAGTTATTGTCCGAGCTTACTCCCAGAGAAGAGCAGGTCCTGCGTAAGCGTTTCGGCATTGGAGAACGCTCCGACCATACCTTGGAAGAAGTGGGGAAATTATTCAATGTGACCCGGGAGCGAATACGTCAAATAGAAGCCAAGGCCTTGCGCAAGCTGAAGCACCCTTCCAGGAGTCAAATCCTGCGGTCCTATTACGAGGGATAAGCCGGACAGAGCCGATCGCATCATTTTGCAGTTCACAAAGGCCGGGAGCGAAGTTTTCACCGTTTCCGGCTTTTGTTTATCAGATCCAAAAGGGCTATTGTGTCCTTTACAGGCCTGTGGTATATTGAGCGAAAAGAAATGTTTCAAAAATTTCATGTTCTGAGTCTTGACGGTGAGTTTTCAGAAGTTAGTTGAGCGGACCACCTGATAGGGAGACTTCCATGGACTGGTTACCTGGCTTCTCCATGCCCAGGCGGCTCTTTTGGATCACTTTGGTTTGCGTGGCCCTGTGCATCCTTTCCGGGAGTGTTGAGGCCAAAGAGATAACAGCCAGAGTCCGCTGGGTGGTGGATGGAGATACCGTAATCCTGGATACCGGAGAAACAGTGCGGTTGATGGGTATCAACGCTCCTGAGCTGAGCCGGGATGATCAGCCGGGGCAATACTTTGCCCAACAGGCCAGACAACTGGCCCTTGAGCTCATGCACGGTCTCGACGTGCAGGTTCGCACGATCCGTACAGATCGTTTCCAGCGCTTGGTGGGTACGGTACACCTTGCGGATGGCACACTGGTCAATAAAGCTTTGGTCCAAGGTGGTGCGGCCTTTGTCAGTGTGTATTCCGATCAAGAACAGGAGAACTCAGCCGGACTTGTAGATGTGCAGCGCCGGGCCATGGGGGATAGGGTCGGATTTTGGGGGACGATTCTCTCCCTTTCCGATGCCTGCGGACCTTTTGTAGGCAATCGGCGCAGCAAGAGGTTTCACTCCCAGGATTGCGCCTTTGGCCAAGCCATCCACGATCGAAATCAACGTAGATTTCTCAATCTGGAGCAGGCCTTTGGGGCCGGGTTTGCCCCCGGGCGATGCTGCACTCCCTGGCCCACCCGGACCGAGGTGCAGCAATGGCAGGGAAATTGAGGTCATGCACTTACTGAGGTCGGAGATGGTTCACATCCAATACTTTGCAGAACGCAATGCTGCCGGGCCAGAATTTTCGGCAATGACGATCAAGAAGAGGTGATATCAATGAACGTTCTCATGCTCTATCCCGAGTACCCGGAGACGTTTTGGGGTTTTCAACACGTTTTGAAGTTTGTATCCAAGAAAGCCGCTTTTCCCCCCTTGGGTTTACTGACTGTGGCTTCTTTGTTGCCCCCGGACTGGGGCAAACGCCTTGTTGACTTGAACACGGATTCCATCCGGGAAGCGGACTGGGAATGGGCGGACCTGGTCTTTATAAGTGCCATGCTCATCCAGAAAGAGGGGGTGGAAGAGCTGTTGGATCAAGCCAAGGCCAGGGGCAAGACCGTGGTGGCTGGCGGTCCGGCTTTCCTGGCTCAGCCGGAGAGCTATCCCCAAGTGGACCACTTTGTTCTGGACGAGGCTGAAATCACCCTGCCCTGGTTTGTTCAAGATATAGAGAACAATCAAGCCCGCCACATGTATACCAGCAAGGAACGTCCGGACTTGACCCAAGTCCCTTTGCCCATGTGGTCCCTTATTGATGTGAACAAGTATGCGACAATGCCCATTCAATTCTCCCGGGGTTGCCCTTTTGACTGTGAATTCTGCGACATCTTTCTGCTCAACGGTCGCAAGCCCAGGACCAAGACTCCGGAACAGATGGTGCAGGAGCTGCAAACCCTTTATGATGCCGGATGGCGATCCAGCGTATTTATTGTCGACGATAACTTTATCGGCAACAAACGTCGGGTGAAGGAGATGCTTCCGGCGGTGATCGAGTGGCAGAAAGAGCACAATTACCCTTTTACCCTGCTCACAGAGGCCAGTGTCAATTTGGCCCAGGACGAAGAGCTCATGGATCTGATGAGTTGGGCCAATTTCAACAAAGTCTTTTTAGGCCTGGAAACACCCTGCCTGGAGAGTCTCAAGGAATGTGGCAAGACCCAGAATACCACCATCGATCTGGCTGACGCGGTGCGGATCATTCAACAACACGGAATGCAGGTCATGGGTGGGTTCATCGTGGGTTTTGACAGCGACACGGAGTCCATCTTTGAAGCCCAGATCCGCTTCATTCAACAGATAGGGGTGGTCACGGCCATGGTGGGTATTCTAGGGGCTATTCCCCATACCCGGCTCTGGCACCGTCTTCGGGCTGAAGGGCGCTTGTTGTCCGAGACCTCTGGCAACAACACCGACGGAAGCATCAATTTTGTGCCCAAAATGGGCATCAATAATCTGCTGGCCGGATACAAGCGAGTGGTGAAGACCATCTATTCCCCGCGCATGTATTACTCCCGGATCAATACGTTTTTGAAAAACTACCGGCCCACGGCCAAGGGGCACTACAGTATGCGGGAAGTCAAGGCGGCCATTGCCAGCACTTGGCGGATCGGTCTTTTTTCCAAGTCCTGCATCTGGTATTGGCCGCTGGTGATTAAAACGGCCCTGACCAGAATGAAGGCCCTGCCTGCAGCCCTGGAGCTGGCCATTTATGGGTATCACTTCCAGAAGGTGGCCAAGCGCTGCCAAAAGGCTATGGAGCTTCCGGAAAAAGAGCAGGAAAGGTGGTCCAATACGTCCGTGGGACCCTGCTAAGTAATAAAAGGACCAGGGGGTGCAGCAGTCAGCTGGGTGCACCCCCGGATACAATTGCTGCTGATCCAGGATAAAGGTGTTCGCCGAAAAATCGCCTGGGCTGTCATGGCCTGCCATGGGCAGCATTACCCACCAAACGTCCGGCCGTCTGCCGGGCTTGATCCAAAATCTCCTCTTCTCCTTTGACCTTGCGTTCATGCATCAGGATCTGACCATTGCAGATGGTGGTTTGCACACATTCCGGGCCGGCAGAATAGACCAGGTTGGAGGTCAGATTGTGGTTGGGGGTCATCTGAGGATGGTTCAAATCCACGAGCAGGCAATCGGCCAGGAATCCTTCAGCGATCTGCCCGGAATGGATACCAAAGGCCGTGGCGCCCTGGCTGGTGGCTGCAGCCAAAACATCAGGGGCCGGAAAGAGGGTCGGATCTTGCGCCGTGCCTTTGGCCACAAGGGAGGCGAACTTCATAGTTTCCAGCATATCCAGGTTATTGTTGGATGAACACCCGTCGGTGCCCAAAACCACGTGCACTCCACGCTCCAGCAAAGCCCGGTAAGGAAAGGTTCCGGATCCCAGCTTCAGGTTGGATACCGGGTTGTGGACCACGGTCACTTCATACTTGGCCAAGAGGTCCATTTCGTCCGGGGAGAGCCAAATGGCGTGACAGGCTATCAGGTTTTGGCCCAGCAGGCCCAAGCTTTCCAAGTACCGGACTGGGCGGGTGCCGTGTTTTTGCTGGCAATCCTCCACCTCCTTGGCTGTCTCGCTTAAGTGGAGATGGATGAGCAAATTGTGTTTCTGGGCAAAGTCCCGGACCCGGCAGAGGGAATTTTTGCTCACAGAGTAAATGGCGTGGGGTCCGAGGGCGAAAGTGATGCGTGACGGCAATTCCTGAGAGAGGGCAAAGAGTTCTTGGCATTCCTCCCACCGCTTATCAGCTGTTTCCCGGTCCTGAAAGTCGATAAACACTGAGGATAAAGCGGCCCGGATCCCTGTTTCTTTCACGGCCTGGGCCGTAGAGGGCAGGTGCCAATACATATCGTTAAAAAATACGGTTCCGGATTTGATCATTTCCAGGCAGGCCAATTTGGCCCCCAC
>CAZUER010000002.1:0-90593 GCA_964619345.1 uncultured Desulfohalobiaceae bacterium | reverse complement strand
ATACCTTCCTCGGCCGACAATGATTCCCGGCCTCCTTGAGCATATGCCTCGAAAACAGATCTCAGCTGATCGGAGTCAAGTCCGCGTCCGGTGTCTTTGATCTTGAAAAGGATGGAAGTGACCAGCAAGTTCTCCTGGTCCGGACAGGGAGCAAGGTCAAGCTGCTCTGCCTCCAGGGAGATCCAGCCCTGCTCGGTGAATTTAATGGCATTGCTCAAAAGGTTGAACAAAATTCGTCTCAATCTGTGCAGATCCCCAATCATATGGGTGGGCAGATCCTCGTCCACCACCAGATGGAGCTTGAGACCTTTTTCCTCGGCCAAAGGTTCAGCTTCTTTCAAGACATTGTTTAAAAGGTGCCGCAGTCGAAATTCCTTTTCATGCAGTGTAAACCGGCCGGCCTCAACTTTGGACAGATCAAGCAGATCGTTTAACAGCCATAGGAGCGACTCAGCCGAATCCTTGGCTACGTGAATCCGTTCCCGCTGCTGGCTTGGAATATGAGCTGAGAGAACCAGCCGGAGCATGCCCAGGATGGAGTTCATCGGAGTTCGGATTTCATGACTCATCTTGGCCAAAAAGTTGGATTTGGCCTTGTTGGCCTCCTCAGCCTGCTTTTTCGCTTCCTGCAGGGCATCTTTTTCCTCATGCAGTTCTTTAAATAAAATGGAATAGGGCCGGGTGAGTCCTGAATGGATCAAACTGGTATAAATAAAGAAAAAGGACAAAAGCTTAAAATAATGTCCTATCAGGTTTGACAATCCATAAACATCTGAATAGGAGGTAAAAGAGATTTCTGCAGCAATTGTTAAAATCATTGAAGCGACCATGTAATAATATACTTTTAAATCCAAATAACTCTTTTTTTTGTACAATAAAAATATGGCGATCAAGACTACTAAACATATTGTATATTCAGCAGCCACTTTAAAGGGAGTAAGCCCGGAGCCTTCTATAAAACATGTTGGAAAAATATCCCAGGACACTATTGCGGCCAGGATAAGAGCAACAACTGTGACAAGAGCTCCCAAAAGGATGTCTGATCTGATCTTTTTGCCTAAAAGCAGGGGAAAGAAAAGCAAAGCCCCTGCCTCAATTCCACGGGCAGAAATCCAAAGCTGGGTGGCCAGATCAGGCTTGCCTGTTATGGTAAAAACCTGCATCCCCTTGTAGGCCAGGGTATGCAGGAGATCAAAACCTCCTATAAACAGATATGAGATGCCCAAAAAAAACAGAGCGTCGTTTTTCATGTATGGCCGGACATTCCAGACCAGTAAAAAGACGCTCCAAGCCACGGCAATGGAAAACAGCTCGGCCACTGAATGGAATAGCAGGTAATTAAACTGGCTCACAGCAAGCAGTCCAAGCAACAAAGCCGTGCAAAGCCCAATCATCAGAAGGGACTGTGTTCGTCTTTCCTTGACATGATCATGATTAAGCATTGCATGAGACGGGAGCGGCTCATAAGGCATTGAAGGCTCCAATTTTACTCAGAAAACTTCTGGACGACGGGCAAGACATATTTAAGGTTTGCCTGAGGGTTGGTTGACATGTTCTGCTAATGTGGTGCGTGAGGTATGATATGCGAAGGCCTGCTTGACATCAAGCAGGCCTGTAATGCGAGTATATCCTGAAATCAATATCTCAGCTTAGTCTTCTTCACTCCCTACCTGGCAAGGAGGTACTGGGGTGCTTATTGCACCTTAGATTCCTCATTGAGCACTGAGCTCTTCGCGGATAACCCCCTTAATCAACTGGATTTTATATTGATTCCTACCCAGGGGGCGGGCTTGGTTTACTGCCCTTTCCACTGCCTGGTCGATGATCTGCTGATTCAATTCCCTGCCGCTGATGGTTTCTTCAACTTCGGCCGCATGCCAGGGAATGGGAGCACATCCGGACAGATACACACCGGCCGAGTTGACTTTTGGCCCATCCATATCCAGAACCAGGGCCACCCCAGCCAGGGCAAAGTCCCAGGCCCTTCTGGTCCTGACTTTGCGGTAGCTGCTCCGGACCGACTCCTTGACCGGCGGAAGATAGATGGAGGTTATGATTTCCCCGGGGGATAGCGAGAGCTCCCGGGTGGGGTCTTCACTTGGAGGAACGTGGAGCCGGCTGACCGGCATGGACCGCTCTCCATCCGGACCGGAAATATTGACCAAAGCTTTCAATGCAGCTAGAACCGGAGCCGTATCCGAAGGATGGACGATGTAACAGCTCTGGCCTCCCAGGATGCAGTGAAATTGATCCTCTCCGCCCAGGGCGAAGCAACGGTTTCCACCTTTGCGCAAGCAATGGAAATCCCCCCTGTAGTACCAGCAGCGGGGTTTTTGACACAGATTTCCGCCAATAGTCCCCTGGTTTCTGAGCTGGGGACTGGCCACTTCTGAGGCTGCCTGAGCCAGTCCCGGGTAGCTGGATTGAATGAGCTCATCAGCAGCAACTTCGGACAGGGTGGTCAAAGCTCCAATGGTCAGCCCTCCTTCAGGTGTCCGGGAAATACCGTGCAGTTCCTTCTTCAGTCCGGACAGGCTGACAAGCTTGTCAGCTGTGAATATTTCATCCCGAAGACAGCCCAGCAGGTCGCTCCCTCCGGCCAGAACATATGCTCCTTCCCCTTGCAGGGAAGAGATTGCAGTGGTCAAGGACTGGGGTCGCAGATAGGCAAAAGCTGGCATCATATCTTTTTATCTCCTCATGCTATGAAACATATTTCGTATCTCATGCTACTTTTGGCAAAGAAGTACCCTCCCCTTGCCCCTCCCTCCAGCCCAAAGCGGTCGCAGGGAGAGGAACCAGAATCGAGCTGGCTCAGTCTAATGTGTGAAGATTTATATGTGACGAAGCACTAGTGGTTCGTCATTTCTGCATTGTCTTATAGAATTTGGCCTTTCTTACTCTGGTTCCCCTCCATGCCGCCTGTCTTCCAGGCGGGAGGGAGGGGTTAGGGGAGGGTTCATAATTTGCCCCACTCGAGTTATGTCAAATCACTAGCTTTTACTCTGAATAGGGCCAGCCCTTTGGGGCAAGGGCGGCCTACTCTGAGCTGGGCTCTTCCAGTATGCAGGGCCCTGCCCTCTTGGTCAGTTTCATATTCGATCAAACTGGCCGTCTGCGGCCAGCGGCAAAGCTGAAATCTATCCCTCGGTATTCAACCTGGCCAGCAGGGTGACAGGATTTATAGGGGTTTCTTCCATTCGGACCCCAACCGCATTATAGATGGCATTGGCTATGGCCGAGGCGGTGGGTACGGTAACTGGTTCGCCCAGGCCTTTGGCCCCTGTGATATTGGCTTCACTGTCCGGGAGATCGATGGCTACTGAAGTAATCTCCGAAGGTACGTCAAGCATGGTTGGCAACTTGTAGTCGTGCCAGTTGCGGTTGCACAGCTTTCCGGTATGACCGGCATCCAGGACCCTGAACTCAGTAGTACCCAGCCCCACCCCCATGGTCACACCTCCAATGACCTGACTGTCGAAGGTCAAACGGTCCAACACCCGTCCGCTTTCATGGGCGGCCACGAACCTCAGGATGCGCACTTCGCCGGTATTGGTATTCACCTCCACCTCACAAAACTGAGCCCCAAAAGGAGTAATGGCTTTGTCTTGTGGATTGGGCGACTTGTGTCCAACGCCGAGTATGACCTGCTGTTCTTTGAGTCCCGGCAGTTCTGTGAAATCAATCTTTTTCCGGCCCTCTCCCCTGACCTGCACAGCCCCCTTGACCAGCTCCAGATCATCGGCTGGATGTCCCAGGGCATCTTCAGCCATGGCCAGGAGTTGAGCCTTGAGATTCAAGGCCGCTTCCCGCACGGCCGGACCCTCGGTGGGCACAGTCTTGCTTCCGCCGCTGGGAGAAGCGTACTGCGTGGTTCCGGTATCCGCGTTTTCGATCTGGATCTGTTCCGGGTTCATTTGCAACTCTTCAGCTGCAATCAGGGCCATGGCTGTCTTGGTCCCTGTACCGATATCACTGGCTCCCATATTCAGATTCAGGCTTCCATCGGCAAAGAGCTTGAGGATGACTGTTGACGGGGGCCAGCCTCCTCCCACAAACCAGTTGCAGGCAGCCATGCCCACTCCCCGCCGCAGATGTTCCTGTCCTTTGGCCTGGGCCTTGTTCTTTCGGGCCTGCTCCCAGCCAAAGGCCTCGGCTCCTTTGTGCAGGCATTGTTTGAGTCCGTTTGTGGTGTAAGGCGGATTGCCTTCTCTGCCCTGCGAAGTGGAAGCAAAGTTCTTCAGCCGTAGTTCGATGGGATCCATGTCCAGCTTTTCAGCCAGTTCATCCATAATCTGTTCCACAGCCCACGAGCCCTGAGGATACCCGGGAGCTCGAAAGGGCCTGGCCGGACCGGCGTTGATATACACATCTTTCAGCTCGGTCCGCACATTGGGGCACTGGTACATATCCTTGGCCAGCCAGTCCAAAAGGGACGTCCCGCCAGCAGAATAAGCTCCGCTGGCCCCCAGCCCGAAAAATTCAATAGCGGACAGATGTCCTTTCCTGTCGGCCCCGATTTTAATGCTCATGGTCGAGGCCGGGCGGTTCCCCATGGCCAGATAGGTCTGTTCACGGGTATGAAAGAGCTTGACCGGTTTGGCCGTCTTGCGGGCCAAGAGAGCAGCTATGATGGAATACTTGCTTGTCTCCAGCTTGGAGCCGAACCCCCCCCCCATATAATGGCCAATGACCCGGACCTTGGATTTGGGCATTTTCAAGATCCCGGCCACCCTGTCCTGAACTGCATAGACCCCTTGTGTTGATTCCCAGACCGTCAGCATGTTCCCATCCCAGCTGGCCACACACCCGTGCAGTTCGAGCGGGGTGTGCAAAAGGGCCTGGGTTCGAAAAGAACGTTCCAGGATCACCTCGGCCTGGGCAAAGCCCTGGGTGATATTTCCGCGTTCATAGTGTTGCACCGGCTGAACCAGGTTTCCTTTGGAATGGACCTTGGGTGCCCCACTGTCCAGGGCCTGCCGCTCATCGGAAACATAGGGCAGGACCTCGTAGCTCACTTTGATCCGGCGTAAAGCGTCCTGGGCTACATCAGGGGAGACAGCAGCCACAGCTGCCACAATCTCGCCTTCATATCGGCAATGGGTCCCGAACAGAGGTCCCTGGAAGTTGTCGGCATAAGGCCATGTTATATTGGCCTCAGGGCTGTCTTTGGTCAAAATGGCTTTGACCCCGGAAATAGACCTGGCCTTTTGAATATCGATATTTTTGATCTTGGCATGGGGATGGGGACAATGGAGAACAGCAGCATAGATCATTTCGGGCAGAACCACATCCGAAGGATAGATCGCTGATCCGCTGACTCGCTCGTACCCATCCACTCTGGGCTTGGGCCGGCCAACAACCTGCGTGGATTCCCACGGGGCACAAAAAGATGTGCCCTGAGTTCCGGCCGGACAGGACAGCTCTTTTTGCAGGATATTTTTTTCGGTGTAGAAATCGTGCATAGGGACCTCACTTGTCGGATCGATTCCCGGCTGCTTTTTTGACCGCCCTGGCGATATGGATATAGGCCCCGCAACGGCATAAATTGCCGCTCATGCCCACTCGTATAGCCTGCTCATCCGGGTTGGGATTGGAACGGATGAGACCTTCGGCTGCCACCACCTGGCCGGGGGTGCAATACCCGCATTGAAAGGCATCCTCCTGCAGAAAGGCGTCCTGGACAGATCCCAGTTCCTCACCCTGCATCAGGCCTTCGACCGTCTCAATTTTTGCCCCTTGGGCTTCCACAGCCAAGGTCATACAGGCGTAACGGGGAATGCCGTCCATGAGTACTGTACACGCCCCGCACTCTCCCCGGCCGCAACCTTCTTTCGATCCGGTCAGTCCCAGCTTCTCCCGCAGAACAAAGAGCAGGGTCCAGCGGGTTTCAGCCAGCACTCGATACCGGCTTTGATTAATGTTGAGGACGATGGGAATAGTGGCTCCAGCCGGAACTTCGGATTCTGAAGATCCATATTCTGAGGCGTGGGCCAGCTGATGCTCCAGGCACAAGGCCATGCTTCCCACCCCCATGGACTTTATGAATCCACGCCTGGTGATGCCGGCCTGCTGACAGACATGTTTCGTGTTCTCCAGTCCCATGTATGCTCCTTGGTCTTTGTCCATAATGACTTTCTGCACACTTGAAGGGAAAAACGTAACGATATTAAGCATCATTATACATTGGCCTGCTGAAGATGCAAGGTGATAAATCAGGTATTGAGTGAGAAGATCAAAGATATTGGCAAAAAGGCTGGTGAATACATCTCGATGCAAAAACCCCGGCTTTGTCCAAAAGCTCCCGGACAAAGGTTTTGAGAAATTCCCAGGGTCATATCATCTCAAACTCTTATTCCCCCAAATATCACCATTCTCTCCCCTTTGATTTCGAAAATTTGAACTTATACTATTTCTTTAATGCCTGAAGGCCATAGGGCCAAAAGAAACTGCAGCCAAAGGAGGACCTTATGAGTAAAGAAGTCACTTACAAGAATCACACCATTCGCATCGACCCCCATCCAGATGTTGGTTCTGCGTTCAGCTTCGTGATTATTGACAGTGAAGGAAAGGAGATCAAGCACGTTCCCCGAGGTGGAGACACAGAAGAAAGCGCCATTCAAACCGCTCAAGAAATGATCGATTTTGAGTCCAAACTAAGTGAAGAATAAGGAGCAGGCCCTTGCACAGCCCGGTCAAATCACAGTACTGTGATTTGACCGGGCTTTCCACCGCAGGTTATGGGTTGGTAAAAGAGTGCGGCCCGGTATTCAAACTGAGGAAACTCCCAGTTGGAGGCAGAGTCTGTCGATGAACCCGACCTGTCCTTTGTGCAGCTTTTCCTTGGCCTCTGGGACCGTAAACCAGGCCGCCCGGTCCACTTCCGGAAAGCGCTGGACCTGATTTGATTTTGGGGGCCACTCCATCTCAAAGGTATTGCTCCTGATCTTATGGGGATCAAAATCGTCCTCAACCGCCCAGATATGGACTCTTTTGCCTCCAGGCTGCCGCAGAACTCCGAGATCCATAGCCTGACCCTGGGCCTCAAATCCTGTTTCCTCTTGCAACTCCCGCCTGGCGGCCTGGAAGGGGTCTTCCTGCGCAGAGTGCTCACCTTTGGGGATGGACCAGGCCCTTTTGTCCTTTTTGGCCCAGAAAGGACCGCCGGGGTGTACGAGCAAGACCTGCAACGTCCCGGATTGGAAACGATAGACGAGAATCCCTGCGCTCTGTGCACCCATAGTCGCACTCATTTTTTAAAAGCCAGTCCGCATGATTTCTCCCCACATCACTCCGTACTATAAACAAAGCCATCCATGAGGGTCTGTTTTTCACTGACCACCTTGGCCTTTATGGAGTATTCTCCAGGCTTGTGCAGGGAGATATCAGCCCCGAATCCATCGGCCATAGCCATGGCCATGGTTTTTTGCTCAATACCCTCCGGACCCTTGATCAGGAATCCGGCCCTGGCCTTGTTGACCGGATTGCCCTGGGGGTCGGTGACGTAGAGCATGAGGTGGTGGGTCGGCTTTTGCCCTCCAAGGCTATCCTTGGCCTCCATTTCCGCTGCCGCCCCTTGCATGTCGATGAGGTGATAGGCCAGTTCATGGCTGTCCACCGTGGATTCATGGATCAGCTCCCCCCTGCGGCCCTGATCTATGTCCTGACCGGCCCCTGCCATCACCACCAGGCCGACAGTCAAGATCAGGGCCAAAATCATGGGCTGGAAATACGTGTTCATGAGACAACTCCTTGTGGTTATTTTTGATGTTTCAGCTCCCATCGCTTCCAGATATCATATACCGCCGGAATAATGATCAGGGTCAGAATGGTTGAGGAAATAAGTCCCCCGACCATGGGGGCGGCAATGCGCTTCATGACCCGGACTCCGGTCTCGGTGCCCAGCATGATAGGCATCAGGCCGATCAATGTGGTGGCCACGGTCATCAGCTTGGGCCGTACGCGCTCCACAGCCCCTTCAATAATAGCTCCGCGCAAGTGCTCAGGAGTCTGCATCTCTCCCCGGCCTGCCCATCTTTTGTAGGCTTCGTCCAGATAGACCAGCATGACCACCCCCGTCTCCGCGGCCAGACCGGCCAGGGCAATAAAGCCCACCACCACGGCCACGGAAAGGTTGTAGTCCAGCAGGTAGAGCAGCCAGACTCCGCCCACCAGGGCAAAGGGCAGAGAGGCCATCACCACCGCAGCCTCGGCTATGCTATGGAAATGCAGATACAATAGGACGAAAATCACAAGTATGGTCAAGGGCACGATCAGGTTCAACGTCTGCCTGGCCTTTTGCATGTACTCGAACTGACCGGACCAGACCATGGAATAGCCCGCAGGCATGTCGATCTCCTCGTCCAATGCCTCCTGGGCCATCTTGACATAGCTCCCCAAGTCTACATCAGCTATGTCCACGTAGATCCAGGCGGTCCTTCGGGCGTTTTCACTCTTGATCATGGGCGGCCCCTTTCGCAGCTCAAGATCTGCAAGCTGGGTCAAGGGCACTTGGGCGCCGGTAGGCGTGGCTACCAGGACCCGCTTCAAGCGTTCGATATCATCCCGAAGCTCGCGCTTGTAGCGCAAATTCACGGGATAACGCTCCAGACCCTCCACTGTTGAGGTTATATTCGTCCCCCCCACCGCGCTCATGATCACCTCCTGCACATCGTCCACGGTCAATCCGTAGCGGGCGATTTCGTGCCGCTTGATGTCAAAGTCCAGGTAGTTGCCGCCGGTGGTGCGCTCGGAATATGCGGAAAGCGTGCCGGGAATGTCTCGGACCAGGCTTTCGATGCGGCTGCCCAGCTCCGAGAGGACTTCCAGATCGGGTCCCATGAGCTTTATGCCCACAGGGGTCTTGATTCCGGTAGACAGCATATCGATGCGGGTCTTGATGGGCATGGTCCAGGCATCGGTCAGGCCGGGGAAGCGAATGGCCTCATTTAAATCATCGCTGAGTTCTTCTATGGTTATATGGCGTTCTTCAGGCCATATCCAGGTCAACGGCGTCTTGAGCCAGCCGGGCCAGGAGGAAAAAAAGCGGTCTATCTCCTTTGTGCGCCACTGGTGAATGATGCGGCCCTTTTTCTCCTCCGGCCAGAGCAAAGTAAACGGCCCTTTGAGCCAGCCGGGCCAGGAGGAAAAAAAGCGGTCTGTATGCACGGTTTCGTATTCCACTTTGGGCCTGAGCATAATGGTGGTCTCGATCATGGTCAGCGGGGCCGGATCTGTGGCCGTATCGGCCCGGCCGATTTTGCCGTGCACGCTTTGGACCTCTGGAAACCGCTTGATGATCTTGTCGGTTTGCTGCAGCAGCTCCTTGGCCTTGGTCACGGAGATCCCCGGCAGGGTGGTGGGCATGTACAGCAAATCACCTTCGTTTAAAGGGGGCATGAATTCACTGCCCAGCTGTTTGGCCGGAAAGTATGTGGCGGCCATTATCAGGACGGCAATCAGGACCGTGGCCTTGCGCCAGGTGATCACCAGACCGATTATCGGCCTGTATATGCTTATGAACAGGCGGCTGAGAGGATTTTTATGTTCCGGCAGGATGCTTTGCGGCACGAGACATATACAGGCAAACAAGGAAAGCATAATGGCCGCAATCAGGGCCCAGCTGGGAAGGTCTATTCCGGCCACGCCGGCTGCACACACCAGGAATATGGGGCCGGCAGTGGCAGTCATCCAGATCAGGCCTTTTCGTTTTTTGGAGGTCTGAGGGGCAATGGGTCGTTCGGTGATGAAAAAGGTCATCAACACAGGGATAATGGTCACTGCCAGAAGCGAGGATGCAGCCATGGCAAATGTCTTGGTGTAGGCCAGGGGCTTGAACATGCGGCCGGACTGCTCCTGCAGGGCAAAGACCGGGATGAAGGAAACCGTAATTATCAGCAGGCTGTAGAAAAGGGCAGGCCCCACCTCTTGCGAGGCCTCGAGTATAATCTGGTGAAACGGCTTTTTACCACGGTCGCGCTCTAAGTGCTTGTGGGCGTTTTCCACCATGACCACTGAGGCGTCCACCATGACCCCGATGGCAATGGCAATGCCGCCCAGGCTCATTATATTGGCATTTATGCCCAGGGGGTACATGACCATAAAAGACATGAGCACACCCACCGGCAGGGTGAAAAGGGCCACAAAGGCGGATCGAAAATGGAGGAGAAACAGCACGCAAATGATGGCCACCACAGTGATTTCCTCGACCAGCTTTTTCTGCAGCGCATGCACCGCCCGGAGAATAAGTCCGGATCGGTCATAGCCCATCTCGATGCTCACGCCCTCGGGAAGCGACTTTTCCAGGGAAGCGAGCTTGTCCTTGACCCTGTTGATGGTGTCCAGGGCGTTTTCACCGTAGCGCATGACCACGATTCCGCCGGCTGTTTCTCCCTCGCCGTTCCATTCCAGCACCCCGCGCCGCAGCTCCGGCCCCCTATGGATGTCTGCAATGTTTTGGAGCAGAATCGGGGTGCCCTTGTCATCCACTCCAACTGCAATTTCTTCCATGTCCGCTATGGATTGAATATACCCCTTGCCCCGGACCATGTACTCGGTTTCAGCCATTTCGATGAGCCGGCCGCCCACATCGCTGTTGGAGCGCTGAATGGCCCGTTTTACCCTGGACAGGGGAAGGTCATAGGCCAGCAGCTTGTTTGGATCCACCTCCACCTGGTACTGGTTGACATAGCCGCCGATGCCGGCCACTTCGGCCACTCCCTCCACCGACATAAGCTCGTATCTCAAGAACCAGTCCTGGATGCTTCTCAGTTCGGCCAGGTTGTGTTGGCCTGTTTCGTCCTTGAGTACGTACTCGTAAACCCAGCCCACGCCCGAGGCATCCGGCCCCAGCTCCGGGGTTACCCCGTCGGGTAGATCGGATGCGGCCCCGTTTAAGTATTCAAGGACGCGGGAGCGTGCCCAGTACAGGTCTGTTCCGTCTTCAAAGATGACGTAGACAAAAGAAAGGCCGAAAAAGGAGTAGCCCCGTACATCTTTGGCATAAGGGACGCTGAGCATAGTGGAGGTCAGGGGGTAGGTGACCTGGTCTTCGACAACCTCGGGCCCCTGGCCCGGGTACTCGGTCATGACGATGACCTGCACATCTGAAAGGTCCGGTATGGCATCAAGGGGTATGGACCTGACGGCCAGGATGCCGCCGGCAATGACAAAAAGAGTGGCCAGGACCACCATGAACTTGTTCTTCAAGGACCATTCAATGATTTTTTCAATCATCCGAAAGTCCTTTACTCAATATCTTCGAAAAAAGCGCCATCATCCTGTCCGTCTTTCATATCCTGGAAAAAGTCATCTGCCGGGCCTTTTTGGGCAGATTCCTGGTCTTTTTTTGAAAGGTCCTCTCCTTCGGTCATCTTCTGCGTTCCTTCCCTGAGCCTGGATTCGGAATCAAGCATGAACTGACCCGAGGTGACCACCTGTTCGCCCGGGGCAAGACCCTCCAGAACCTGTATGCGGTCATTGTCCAGGGGCATGCCGAGCTTGACTTCCCGCGGAGTGAATTTCCCGGCCTCACGCCGGACAAACACAATGTCCCGCTCTCCGGACCGCAGCACCGCAGACCTGGGCACATGGATACCCCTTTCATCCTTGCCTGTGCTGATCCGGACATCGCCGTACATGTCCGGCTTTAAAAACAGGTCTGGATTGGCAAAATCCAGGAGGACAACCACGTCTCTGGTCTTGCGCTGGAGATAGGGATAGATGTAGGCCACCTGTCCGGTGTATTTTTTTCCAGGCAGATAAGGCAGGGTCATTTCCGCCTTTTGCCCCTTTGTGACCCGGGCCAGCTCATATTCGTAAATATGGGCTTCCACCCAAACGCTGGAAAGATCCGCGATTTCATAGATAGTGACCCCGGACTTGACAAAATCGCCTTCCTGGACGTTTTTATCTGTGACCACCCCGGTGTAGGGAGAACGGATGGTCAATGCGTGCTTTATCTCATTTCTATTTATGATTTCCTGGATTTCCGAGGTGGCGATATTGTAGAAGCGAAGTCGGCTTTTGACTGAATCGAGCATTCTCTTGGAGGTATCACCGGGCCGGCGGCGATAATTGCGGTTCGCTTCCAGCAGATCCTGCTGAGCGGTGATCAGTTCCGGGGAGTAAAAATTGAACATAGGTTCACCTTTTTTGACCCGCGCGCCGGTGAAATCAACATACAGCTTCTCGATCCAGCCGCTGAATCTGATGTTGACCTGGGCCATCTTTGTCTCGTCATAGGTCACGTGCCCATAAGTGCGGATGGTATGCTCAAGGGTCCCCTTTTCAACAGATGCTGTGCGAATCCCCATGTTTTGTTCCATGACCGGATCGATGGAGATATTTACCCCGCCCACAAGCTCGTCTTCGTAAACCGGTTCCAGATCCATGCCCATGGCGCTTTTACCCGGTTGGTCATAGATTTCTTGTGGATTCATGGGGGCCCGCCAATACGCGATTTCCCTCTCCCCTTCTTTTGTGCCCTCTTCTTCCACAGTGTCCTTGGGCACAAGCTCCATGCCGCAGATGGGGCAGTTCCCGGGCTGATCCTGAACCACCTGGGGATGCATGCTGCACGTATACTGGATGGACTCCTTGTCTTTTGCCATCTCCTGATGCTCATGACCTGACAAATTGAGCAGACCTGCATACCAGGTGGCAGATCCGGCCAGGGCAAGGGTAATACATGCGGTGAGAATGATCACCGAAAGTGAAACGTGTCCGGACACGTAAGTTTTTTTACTGCTCTGCATCGGATTTTCCACCGGATGTGGGAAACTCTTTTTCTTGGTACTTTTCAGCCTTTCCACCTATCAAGGCCTCAAGCTCCGCCCTTTTCTGGTAAGCAGTGTACACGAGTCTGCTGGCCTCTTGCCTGTACCTCAGTACCCGGATACGAGCATTGATCATTGTGTCGAACTCCACCTTGCCCACCTGGTATGCATCCAGTGCTGAACGCGCCCACTGTCCAGACTGGGGTATAAGCTCTTGGGTATACAATCGATACCTCCGGGCAGTATCTTCTATTTCCGAGATCAGGGAATTGATCTTGTATGGAATCCGGATCTTGAGATCCTGGTACCGATTTTGGGCAAAGCGCTGGTCGTGCATGGCTGCCGCTAGCTCATTGGACTGCTTCTTTTTGTGCCACAGGGGGATTTCTATGGCCACGGCTGCGGAGATAAAATCCGGCAGATCCCTGCCGTTGAAATCATGATCGCGTTGTCCATAGCTGAGGCGGAAACTGAAGTCCGGGTAATACTCATTTTCCGCCAAATCGGTTTCAGACTTGGCCCTGTTCATGGTCGCCTGCAGACCTTTGACTATCGGATTTTTGGCCAAGGCCTCTTCGGCCAGGGCTGGGGCGGAAAAGCGAAACTCCGGCTCCGGCAGATGAGAAGGAGGGTCAATGGCCTGGTAGCGTTCCCGATTGGTCAGTTCATGCAGCCGGTCCTGCATGCTCTCTCTGCGGTATTCAAGCCTAATGGCCTCATCTTCCAGACGTGAAAGCTCCACTTCAGCCTGGAAAATGTCCTGCTGCTGTCCGCCGCCCACTGCGTATCGGCTTTCGGCATCCCGCCTGATGCGGACCATCAGTTCAACGAGTTCCTTATTTATCCGCTGGCTATCAACAATATATCCCAGCTCATACCAGGTCTCAGCCACCTCTCTGGCCAGCTCCAGCCTGGCAGTCTCCAGCTCGGCTTTTTTTCCCGCAGCCTCCCAGGCTGCAGCATCGGATCTGAGGTTCAACTTGGACAACCAGGGCACAGCTTGCTCCACGAAGACCTGCTTCTGGGTCATGGGTTCCTGATCAAAGGCAAAGCTGTCTGTAGGCAGACTCTGAACAGCGAAACCGATTTTTGGGTCCGGAAGCGAGGCCGCAGCCGGGACGCGAGCTTGAAGAGCTTCGGCCCGGGCGGCCTTGCTCAGAATGGAACGGTTGTTCTGCAGAGCCTCGTTTATGAGCTGCTCCAGCTGCGGCGGTGCCCATATCGAATCTGTGGCATACCCAGAGGGGCAATGTCCGGCAAGTACAATGATAAGTACTGCTACACAAAGAAAAAGATGGTTTTTGGCCAAGGATAGATAAGGCATGGGTTTCTCCTTGGTAAGATGGTTCCTTTCCGAAGTGAAAAGGGATTAAGCTTCAAGGAATGCTTTGCAACCAGATCAATTTCAGACTCTTTTAGTATAGTTCTTGTTGGCATGGTGCGCAACCCCTCACCCAGCTTGATGCCCGGTATTTTGTTCTCAGTTTTTCAGTGAGTGGGTCATAGATCTCACCAATTTCTCACTCTTGTGCATTCTGATTTGATACATATCATAAAAGGATGTGCGGTGCTCGATCGCATTGTTTTTTCAAAAAGGAGGAACAGGATATGCATCAGATAACCCAACAACATCTGATCAACGCCTTTGGCGGCGAGTCTCAGGCCAACATGCGCTATCGTCATTTCGCCCTGCAGGCGGAAAAAGAAAAATTTCCCAATGTAGCTCGGTTGTTTACAGCCATTGCCCACGCCGAGTTCATTCATGCCGGTGATCATTATCGCGAGCTCAAGCATCTGGACGGCGGCTATCAGGCCAACTCTATGGCTGCCTTCGGCCCGGGCCATACGTCCAAGAACCTGGGTTTGGCCATAAAGGGTGAAACCTTTGAAATTGAAGAAATGTATCCGGCTTATATCGAAGTAGCCAAGATGCAGGAAGAAAAAGGAGCCCAACGCAGCTTCGAATGGTCCTATGCTACAGAAAAAGAACACAAAAAGCTTTTTGAAAAAGCTGAACAGGCTGTGGCTCAGGGTCAGGACGTTGAGTTGTGCACAATTCAAGTCTGTTCCGTCTGTGGATACACCCTTGAGGGGGATGCTCCGGAAAAATGCCCTATTTGTTCAGCCAAGAAAGAGCAGTTTACCGCTTTTGACTAACTCAGCCAGAACTTATTAAGGGAGGAAAAGGCCTATGTCTCCACAAATCTCTTCAACACCACAACATTGCCCTGGTTTTCAAAGGTTCAAGGAGCTCAGCTCATTTGTCTGCAACTGTCCGCAATGCGGAGCGGAAATCGAGATTTTTTCCGATGAATTTGACCGTCCGCATACCTGTCCGTCATGCCACAAGCCGGTTGATTTCAGTCAATGCACCTTGGATGCTTCGGCCGGATCCGAAGCTCCACGTTGATTATCATGTACCCAAAATCCCCTTCTTTGTGTAAGTGGAGGATATGTGATCCTGGCAACTTTCAAAGAAAGCGAACCTCAAAACAAGGAGACCTTACATGCCTCAAAAGAATGAAGTTTACAGATGCAACATATGCGGGAATGTAGTTGAAGTGAAAGTCGGCGGTGGTGCTGACCTTGTCTGTTGCGGGGAAAACATGGAACTCTTGGATGAGCAGGAAGCCTCTCAATACAAATAAGCACACAATATGATGCAAGTTCAATAACTTTATAAAGCTCACAGAAGGAGGCAACCATGAAACAACCTCAGGCTGATATACATGACAGCGTAGCCAGCAGATGGCGTGAGTATATCCAGGGACTCGAAGATGCCCTGAATCAGACGGAAAAAGATATCAACGAAGCGGCTCAGATGGACAAACAATGCACAGCAGAATGGTGCACAGCTACTGAGCATGTTATCGATGAACTGGCCAATGCCTTATTCAGCATCCACGAACCCAAATTTGCCTCGGATGAAGATTCCAAGAAGCTCAAGAGTTTAAAAAGGAAGGTTCACGACATGTATGCCAAGTATAAAAGCGTAGCCGCATAAGCATGTCCTGAGAGGGATCCCTCAACACTGGGCTGCCCCTTTCTTATCTGAAATGGAACCGATCCATAAACCGCGCCTTGGCGCGGTTTATGGATCGATCAAAGGCATTATTCGCGCAAGATGGACAAGCCAGCTTAGTAGACGGAACTGCAAAAATTCGCTTTATGTTCATTTGCGATAAAATTTAAAGATATAAGTATTTGTTTTTACTGACCTCTGGCTTCTGACCTCTGACCTTTGGCGAGTGCAAATACAGATTTTGCACTCGCATCTTAGTAGGTGGTGTTCGGTCCTCTCCCACCTTTTGGAAAAGTAATCTCAGGTTTTTCTTGTATTTCTTTTTTGCACAGATCGCAAATGAGCCTGCCCTGCTTTTGCGTGAGTTCCGACAAGGGGACAGAAATCAGCTTATCACCCAGTCCAAGAAAGCCACCCACAGAGAGGATGACCTGGACTTCTTTTTGGCCTGTACTGACCAAAACTTCAGTCACCTGACCGATCTCTTGCCCTTGCTCGTTAATGATCGTTTGCCCCAGAAGATTCGTGACCTTATACTGGGCAGCATTGTCCTGGGTCGAATTGTTTTGCTGAGCATTGACCGGTCCGGCAAGAATCAAGCAGAGAATCAATGGTAGGCCAAAGAAAAAAATGAATCTTTTGTTAATGCAACGTGAATTCCAGGGTTTCATACTATGCCTCCTCTCAATGTCTTCAAGATCCTGGGCACTGCTCCGAAGTGATCTCAGATGGATCAAGCCCTGTCCGGATCTTCGTTTCAATGCTCTGTCACCGGGCCCATTTCCTTCAACAGCTGGGCAACCTCATCCATACTCAAATCATACCAATTCTGATAGGCATTGGCCACGGCAAAGGGACCTCCCTGCTGCACATGCAGGCTGTACACGGCGTCAGCCTTCTTTTCCACCATACGCACGGAACGAAGGGGTGCGGTCGGAACAGCCACCACCACACTCTGCGCTCCCTGATGCCGGACAGCATCAATGGCCGCCAGCATGGTAAATCCGGAGGCCAAACCATCGTCTGTGATAATGACGTTCATTCCGGAGAGATCAGGCAGCGGTCTGCTGCCTCGTAACATACGTTCCCGAGCTGCCAGCTCCTCTCTGACTTTGCCCATCTGTTTCTCAATCTGTTCCTGGGTCAGCCCCAGGCGATCAACCAATTCCTGGTTCAACAGGACATCTCCCCCGCTGGTCATAGCACCGAATCCAGCTTCAGTATTCCCAGGAATCTGAATCTTTCGTACAATGAGACAATCAAAAGAAAGACCCAACCTTTTGCTCAACTCAATTCCCACTGGCACACCTCCAGCCGGTATGGCCAGGACGACCGTCCTGGCCATACCCTCAAACGTGGAGGCCATAAACTCTCCCAGGGAATTGCCGGCATCAAATCTGTCCTTGAAGATAGATTCCTTGTTCCACAATTGGGAATCAGCATACAAAGCAGCCATAGCAAACACTCCGAATATGAATTGATCTGCAAATGAGTGTGACAATCATTCGGGATGTCACAAAATAAGCTGAGACATGCCACACGAAATGATTATTCCCTTTTCCGCAAAGTTGTCCCAGAAGGCCACCCGCCACAGAAGTCTAAGGAACAAAGAGAAGATTAAAGATTGAATCCAAGGACCTGATCCAGCTCTTTGAGGCCGTCAAGGGCCGCCCTGTGATCCTCTGAGCTGAGACGTCCGTCTTTTTGCAAGGCTCGGAGCTGCTCCAGGATCTTGATCGTACATTGGATGGCTGAGGATACGTCCAGATCGTCGGCCAGATATACCAGTGCCTGGTTGGACAGGCAGTGGGCTGCAGGGGCCTGCTCGGCCTGTTTGCTGCTGCCCGCACCTCCTTCTCGAAATTCCTGCACCAGGCTCTGCAACCTGGTGAATGTGGTCCAGGCCTGCTGGACATTCCTTGCCTTAAGATTCAACGCGGAGCGGTAATGAACCCAAAGGAGAAAAAAACGCAGAAAACCGGGTGACCACCCCTTCTGGATGAGATCATCAGGATAGACGATGTTGCCCTTGCTCTTGGACATCTTTACCCCGTCGACCAGGAGATGCTCTCCATGCAGCCAGTAAGGGGCCAAAACACTCTTGGATACAGACTCCATGATGGCCATGTTGTAGTCATGATGCCGATAAAGGTTATCCACCCCGCCGCAGCAGATATCCAGCTCATAGCCCAAATGTTTGCTGATCATGGCCGGATCTTGAATGTTCCAGGCCGGCCGGCCGTAACCGATCTCAGTCTTCCAGACAAAGGGGTCATCCGATCGCCCCCCGTGCCAGAGGATAAAGTCGCCGAGATTCCATCGCTGCCCCGGATAGGTGTCCTTGCGGAAGCGGACCTTTTTCTTCGGCCAGCGGCTCATATCCAGCCCGTAGAGACGCCCGAAGCCATCAAAGGTAAGGGGGTCAAAAAAAACGTCTCCCTTGTGCCAGTAGGCCTGGCCCTGCTCCAAAAGCCTGGAAATGAGGTAGACCGCCTGATCCACGCTTGTAGATGACCTGGGGATCTCCTGCGGCAGCTTGATTCCCAGCAACTCGGCATCCCTGTAGAACCGCTCCTCGTTGGGGACAGTCAATTCAGACAGACCGGCCAGCCCCCGGCTTTGGGCCTCAGCCACAGCCTTGTCCTCCACATCAGTGAAGTTGATCATGCGTCTGACCCCATAGCCCATGGCCTCTAACATCCGCTGCAGGACATCTTCATACAGATAGGTCCGATAATTGCCGATATGCGGCAGATTATAGACCGAAGGTCCGCAGGTGAAAAGCTTGACCTCCGAACCACTCCGGGGATGGAAGATGTCCTTGCTGCCGGAAAGTGAATTCTGCAGAAAAAGCCTCAAAAAAATTCCTCTCAAATTTACCAATCATGAACGATGGACACCGGACAGCTCCTGGCTGACCTGAATCCCCAGGCCTGGCAGTCTATGGCCGCACTCAGAGCATCCTCCATTCTGCAAGCCGACTGGTTCACCCACCATTTGCGACCGATCAATCAGCTTTCTTCCGCAGTGATGGCAATACGTGTGTCTGTATTCAGGCTCCAGTACATTTCCCAAATAAACGTAGTGCAATCCAGCTGCAACCCCGATTTCACGGGCTTTAAACAGGGTCTCAATAGGTGTTCGGGGACGATCCTTCAGTTTGTAGCTGGGATGAAAGGCCGAGAGGTGCCAGGGAGTTTCCGGCCCTAGGGAAAAAGCTATGAAGTCGGCCATTTCTGTGAGCTCATCCCAGGAATCGTTCAGCCCCGGAATGACCAAAGTGGTTACCTCCAGCCATACCCCCGCCTTTTTCAGGGAACGCAAGGTCTGAAGGACCGGTTTTAACCGAGCCTCACACTGCTGGATATAGAAATCGTCCCGAAAGGACTTCAGATCCACATTGGCTGCATCCAGGACCGGGGTGAGGTCTTTCAGGGACTTAGGAGTCATGAATCCGTTGGTCACAAAGACCTGGGCCAATTGTCGCTCGCGTCCCAACCTGGCCACATCCAGTGCGTATTCCATGAACACCGTAGGCTCAGTGTAGGTGGCGGCTATGCTCGAACACCCTTGCACCAGTGCCTGGGACACAATGTCCTGCGGAGGAACGTCCTGAACTGAAATAGCTCCCAGGATTTTCCTGGGGTGGGCAATATCCGCATTTTGGCAAAAGGTACAATGGAAGTTGCATCCTGCTGTACCATACGAATAGCTCAAGCTGCCCGGATAGACATGATACAGCGGTTTCTTCTCAATAAAGTCCACATGCCGGGCCACCGGCCGGCCGTAAACCAAGCTCCACAGGACACCGTTCCTGTTTTCCCGCACATTGCATTTCCCGCGCTCCCCAGGGGTTATGTTGCAGGTATGGGCGCATAGAAAACAGCGAACCATATCGTTCTCATGTTGAAAATACCACAAAGCTTCACGCATATGATCTGCCCCCCTTCAGGTCTTGTGTCTCCATGTCCTTTTCAGGTGCTGGTACTTACTGTTTTGTGCAATCAATGTGCCTTATATCCTGAGCGAGGAATAGGAAGATCATTCCGGTGATCCAGGCCGGTATCAGCTGGGAAACATGTCCCAGGACACAGTCTGACACAGAAGGTGAGACAAATAAGTGGGTCATGCCACAGCATATTCAACCAGCTGCACAAAGCCCCTTGGATGCATTTTCAACCTCATATTGATTTCTAACTGTTTCTTTTTGCTGACCTATGACCTCTGATCCCTGATCACTTTCAAGTGTCCAAGCTTTTTTTCTCCCAAATCTTTTCAGATCCTTACCGTGTGTATCTTAACTATGACTACTTGATATCTTTGAACTTTCTATGCGGCATGCATTTTGCTGAGACAAATAAATTCAGTATTGATGCACAGAATTCATCCATTCGCTCCGAATCTGTATAACATTCTAATTACAGGAGAATATTTTTATGACACTGCCAGACATCAGCAGATCTTACTATTCAACTCAGATACAAAGTTTTCATCCGCCGACAACTATTCGATCCAGTCAAAGAGGTTGCATCGTTCAGGTGGATTGCCCTGAGTTCAAAGACGAAGAGCTGTCCTTTCATTTGCATGAAAATGGACTCCAACTGATTGGTACTCCTATATCAAGAACACAAGACTTATCCAGACCTGTAAGTTTTAATCACAGGATACCTCTGGAATTCAATACATCTGCAGCCAAGGTCAAATCAGTCTATGTTGATGGAATCTTTTCTATCTTCATTCATGTGTAAAGGAGGCGAGTCATGACTCAGTTCATTGTGGCCAAAAGTAGTGACGGGCTCATCATGGCTGCTGACAGCAAAGGGTTTGACTTTGATCTGAACGGAAAGATGCAGGAAGTTACCATCAATCCTTTGGTTCGTCTCTCGACCCATACCCTTATCCTGGCCGGGGGGGACGCAGATGCCGTGCAGATCGCTCAATCACTGGCTCAGTTTATTGAAGGGGAAAGGCTGACCTCAACATCAGATGTGGCTATGGCCGCCCTCCCTTTTCTGAGCAGTGAATACGAGAAGGTTATGCGCAGAAAATGCAATTGCCTTCCGGTAGATCCTGTCCAGCACATGTACTTCATTTTGGGGGGAATGAACTTCGAGCAGGAGCCGGCTTTTCAGCTGGAGCTGATATGGAACAGAAAAAAACTGCCTCAATTGGACCGGGAAGAAATCAGCACAGCATTTTCAGTGCCCAGGCTTATGGGGTTTGAATATGGATTGGCCACCAAGATTTCACAAGGCATCACATTGGAAGAGCTCTCTTCTATGATCACCTCAAAAATGCACAGCCTGCAAAAGGCCGATGACTCATCCATCAGCTCTCCCCTGCATGTGGCCACCATCACCAGCCAGGGATTGGCTGAAGAGACACTTGAGAAAAGATGATTCAGAACCATGTGAATGTGGGTGCAAAAGACTTTTGCACCCACCAAAGTGTGGGCGCCGCCTCTGGCAGGCTCTGCACCTGAAAAACATCCTAAAATTGGAGGTTTCTTGTGAAAAATCAACACACTCCCGCTCATGAGGGAAATACGACTTTTCAGAACCAGTGGTCAGGCCCTTTCAGCTGGGCTACTCAGAGATTGGCAGGCCCTGAAACAATGACACAGGTTCCAAGCTTGCCGGCTGATCGCAAGACCTGGACTGTGCTGCTGGTCGAAGATAACGATATGGTTCGGGAGTTGATCAAGCTCCGATTGGAACAGCTCGGCTATCACACCCTCTGCGCAAAAAACGGAAAAGAGGCCCTTCAGTGCTTCAGGAAACGGCATGACGAGATCTGCCTGGTACTCTCGGACGTGAACATGCCGGAAATGGATGGATGGGCCACTTTGGCTGCCATTCGGAACATCCGGTTCGACACACCTGTCGTCCTGGCCAGTGGGATTTACGAAGCCCAAATTCAAATCCAAAAACGCCAGCATCAACCCCAGGCCTTCATGCAAAAGCCTTTTACAAAAATGGTTTTGAAAGAAACCTTGGAAAGGGTTCTTGGTATTAACACGATTTCATAATTTTTTGAACATACATCTTATTGTCATAATAAACTGAACGAGATTGCAGAGCAGCCCATGTCCGATTCTTTTTCAAATACCACTCCTGCTTATAAAAATCCTCATGTGGATAGTCATCCGCAGCAGGTTAGAAAGATGCGAAAAACATTCAGCTCTAAATCCAACATCCATGACTGTCGCAGTCTTGCCCGCAAGGCTGTCTTTTTCCTGCAAAGGTTCACTTCAGATCCCAAGATCCTTTTTGAGTTGGAGCTGATCATCACAGAGGCCTGCACCAATGTTGTGGTTCATGGATACAACAATGACCACGACGGTTATATCAAGGTGCAGCTCGTTGTGGAGAACGGCAACAAAGTGTTGATCAAGATATTTGACGGTGGCAAGCCCTTCTCAGGGCCAGGCAAAAAAGATCATCAGCTTGATCCAACCAAGGAGTCTGGACGCGGAATTTATATTATTTCTCAGCTCTCGGATTCCTACTCCTATATGCGTCACGACGATCAGAATATTCTGCGCATCGAAAAAAATCTGAGGATTGCCTCTGTGTAAATCTTTGCCCGGACTCCCCCTGGCTCACCTCTGGCAAACCCACATAATTTCCCGCCCGCCATCCAGCTTTTGGAAAAAGTGTGCCACAAAAGCGGCCTTGTGCCTCAGTCATTGTGGCCATGCCACACATATCAAGCGGAGAATCATCATTTCAATAGTCTATCTGTTTGTTTTTTTGTGTTTATTTATTAGGCACATATCATGCATAGAAACAGGAACCTCAAACATCTTGTTTTATCTGAACATTTCCCTTAATCGTTGAAATATTCTACACAAAAGGGGTACCATGAAATGTCAAATAGTTTCATGCGTTGTTTGGGTGGCTTCGGTTATCAAGCTCAGGATTATAGTCTTGTTCCTGTGTATTGAAGAAACATAAGACGACAGCTGGAGCTTGGTTTTTTTACTCACGAAGGTAAAGAGCTGTTTACTTTTTGCCCTTGTGAAAGCAGGATGTTCCTTACATTCTGCTCCCACTAGAAAAAATCAGCCCCAACCAGGGTAAATCCAGGATACATGACATATGATTTCCCACGAACCATCAAAAGTGGAAAGTGAAAAGCAATTCCGGTCCCTTTTTGAGGACAATGCAGTGTCCATGCTCCTGATTGATCCAGAGACCGGATATATCCTTGATGCCAACAAGTCGGCCTGCGCCTTTTACGGCTGGACCAGAAATGAGATGGCCGGCACATCTATTTTCGACATCAACACCTTAACCCCTGATGAAATCCGGATGGAAATGCAAAAGGCCAAAGACATGGACCGGCAGTACTTCCAGTTCAAGCACCGTCTGAAAAGCGGCGAGATCAGGGATGTTGAAGTCTACAGCGGACCAATAACCTTCCAAGGCAAAGATATCCTGTACACAAGTGTGATCGATATTACCGAGCGTATAAAAACCCAAAAAGCGCTACAAGATTCCGACAGGCGTTTCCGGAAAATCCTGGAGGACATTCCCCAGATCAGCATTTCTCTGTTGCCGGACGGCACCATAGGTTATGCCAACAAGCATTTTTTGAGCTTGACCGGCTGGAATTTTGAAGAGATTTGGGGAAAAGACTGGTTTTCAATCTTTATCCCCAAAGACATTCGAAAATCAGTCCATCAAGTCTTTTTTGAAACCATTTCCAGCGACAGCGAAGAGAAGTTCTCCAGCTTTGAAAACGAAATTGTGCTTCGAAACGGAGAAAAGCGGACCATATCCTGGTCCAATGTGGTGACAAAGGATGGATATGGAAATATTCAGGATGTAACCAGCATGGGGGTGGATCTGACCGAGCAGCTGAAGGCCAAGGAGTCGGCTGAAGCCGCCAACAGAGCCAAGTCGGAGTTTTTGGCCAATATGAGCCACGAAATTCGCACTCCCTTGAACGGAATCATGGGTATGATGCAGGTTATGCAGACCACTGATTTGGACCAGGAACAACAAGAATATGTGGACATGGCCACCAAGTCCTCACAGCGGCTGGCCAGATTGTTGAAAGAAATTCTTGACTTGAGCAAGATCGAAGCCGATAAAATGGAGATCAGCGAGGATGTTTTTTCGCTGCCCGAGACCATGCAGTCCATCAAGGATACTTTTGCCCATGTGGCTCAGGAAAATGGGAATACCCTGGAAATACATTATGATCCAGGCCTGCCAAAGAAGCTCACCGGCGATTCCTCTCGATTGACACATATCCTGTTCAATCTTGTGGGCAATGCCGTCAAATTCACGCATCAAGGCCGAATCGAGGTTCACGCCGCTCAGTTGCCGAGATACCAGGAAAATGTCTGCAGGGTCCTCTTTATCATATCCGATACAGGCCCCGGAATTTCCGATAACAAGATAGACTGGATATTTGAAACCTTCACCCAGGCCGGCAGCAACAACCCCTCTCCCTACGCCAGGCAGCATGAAGGGGCCGGGCTGGGCCTGCCCCTGGTCAAAAGACTGATCAAGCTGATCAGGGGAAATCTGGCCATAGACAGCCTGGAAGGTGTCGGCACAACCATCTATGTCAGCTTGCCTTTTCGCATCCCAAGCGTTGAGCATTGTAGTCTGGATGGTGAGAGTGCCCAAATGCCCTGTGGTAGCTCCAGGGATCTGAGACTCCTGGTGGTTGAGGACGACCGTATGACCCAGCTCTATCTCAGAGATATTTTAGAAATGTCCGGAGCCCGAGTCCAGATTGCAGAAAACGGAAAAGACGCTCTTGCAAAGATGAACCATAACAGTTTCAACTGCATCCTCATGGATATCCAGATGCCTGTTCTGGACGGGCTTGAAACCACGAAGAGAATCAGGTCTTTGAAAGGCGATATCAAGGACATCCCGATCATAGCCATGACTGCTTACGCCATGTCCGGCGATAAAGAGAAATTCCTGTCCTCCGGGATGGATGACTACATAGCCAAGCCCATGGATTATGAGGAATTAATGCAGGTCCTGAAAAGAAACGTTGCAGTTTGAGTAATATTCAGTGTCCAACCTGCTCCGACCAGAAGCTTCATTTCAATCCGAAAATACGTATATCTCTCTAAGGTGGCAAAGGTCCCGTCAGCTCAAGGCTGCAGGGACCTTTAAAAGTTTTGGAGGCAGTTTTTTTGCCCACGGCCGACAGACTCGGTTCTGGTAGGATAACCCGGATTTCTTGCTTCATAACCTCAGTATTCGGACGATCGCTTATGATTTGATCGTAGAAGAAAAATACTCTAATTTAAATTGAGCGCTCAATATGTTAAGATGGAATGATGCGTGTTGGACAAGGAGTGAAACATGGACTCTGAAGAGCTGAGACAGCTGGCCAGGGAAGCCTTTGAAACCGGCAATATTCCTGATGGGTCCTCATTTTCCGAGGCCGATATCCAGTTTCTGCTTTCTGAAATGGCGATTCTTTACAGGTCAAGCTTGGCCCAGAACAAGGAACTCCACGAGAAGAACGTCAACCTCAAGACCAGGCTGGCCGAGGCTGAATGCCAGGTTAAGGAATACTCAATGATCATGGACTCCATTACCGAAGGGGTCATCATATACGACAACCAGAACATGATCACCCGCATGAACCCGGCAGCTGAAGCCATGACCGGCTACAGCCTTGAGAACATCCGGGCTTGGCCTGTAGAGGAGCGCATCAAGCTCCTGACCGTCACTGATGCAGAGGGTCGGGTCTTGCCCCCGGAGAAGCTGGTCTCCTCACGGGCGATCCGAGGCGAGACTGTGGTCCGGAAGGAAATACAGTGTCGCCCCCGGGACAGGGTGGAGCCTATCCCGGTTCATTCCAGTGCAGCACCCATCAGAAATGAAAACGAAGAGATCATCGGGGCGGTCCAAACAATAGCAGACATCACCGAAATGAAGCGAACCCTTCAGGCTCTGCGGCAAAGTGAGCAGGACACGGCCGAAGAGCTCAACACTCTTCAGCAGCTCCAGCAAGTCAGCACTCAACTCGTCGAGGCCAAGGACGACAAAAACCTTAACGAAAAGATTCTCGACGCCGCTTTGTCCACCACCCAGGCAGATTACGCCAGCCTGCATTTGTTTTTCCAGGATCGTGGGACACATGGAAAACTCAAGCTTCTGGCATGCAGAGGCTTTACTGAACAAGCCGCAGATTTCTGGAAATGGGTGACACCAACCACCCGAAGCACCTGTGGAAGAGCCCTTCAATTCCGGCAAAGGGTCCTCGTGCCGGATGTAACACAATGCGACTTTCTAAAGGGCAGCGATGAGCTGGATGCCTATCTTCAAAATGGAATCAAAGCGGCCCAGAGCACCCCACTGCTGTCCCGGTCGGGCGCTCTTATTGGAATGCTCTCCACCCATTGGGGCCGGCCTCATAGTCTCAGCGAGCAAAATACCCGCCACCTGGATATCCTGGCCCGAATGGCCTCCGACCTCATTGACCGCAAGCACAAGAAGGCCGAGCGCGAGCAGCTCATAAAAGAGCTGACCGAGCGTGAGGCGCTGCACAAAGCCATATTCGACAACGCACCCGAGGGCATAGTGGTCTGTGACCGGCAGGCTCGCATACTAATGACCAATCCGGCCGCTGATAGCATCTACAACCGGCCAGTGCCTTACGGGCAGGAAGTCGAGAGCCATCGCTTCCTCTCCATCTCGCATCCTGCTGGCATGATCTACGACCCATACGAGCTCCCCTTGAGCCGCTCAGCCCTTCGCGGTGAGACCTGCCGACAGGAGGAGGTGTGCATTGAATGGCCCGACGGGCAGCAACGCTGGGTACTGGTCAACAGTGAGCCCTTAGTGGATTCTGATGGGGAGCGTTCGGGCGCAGTAGCTGTTTTCCAGGACATCACCCCAATCAAGAAATTGGAGCGAGCAAGGCAGGAGAGCGAGGAGAAGTTTGCCAAGGCCTTTTTCAACAATCCGGGATTTATGTTCATCAGCGAAGTCGATACCGGCAGGATCATCGAGGCCAATGACACCTACCTCCATCTGACCGGCTTCACCCACGACGAAATAATCGGTCAATCATCCCTGGAGCTTGGCATCATCAGCCCGGAGGAGCGACAAAGGATCGTACAGACCATTTCTCCTGAAGGCGCTATCACCAAACATAAGCTCTCGGTCCGGAGAAAAGGCGGGGAGCTCAGGCATACCATCTTCTCCATTGATTTCATTACCATGGACGAGCAGCAGTACTTCGTGGGTACCGGACTTGACATCACCGAACAGATCCAGGCCGAAGCGGCCCTCCAGCGGGCCAAGGAGCAGGCAGAGACCGCCAACCGGGTCAAATCCGAGTTCCTGGCCAAGATGAGCCACGAGATCCGGACCCCGATGAACTCTATACTGGGTATGCTGCGGCTGGCCCAGTCCGGAGGCCTTCAAGGCAAGCAGATGGAGAGGATCCAGGTGGCCAAGAGCTCGGCGGAATCGCTCCTCTGGCTCTTAAACGATCTCCTGGACCTGTCCAAGGTGGAAGCTGGGCGGTTCACCCTGCACGAAAAGGAGTTCCATCCACGCCGGCTCTTAAACAATGTGTGCAAGGAGATTGAAGTCCTTGCCTCGGAAAAGGGCATCAAGCAATACCTGAGAGTGGACCGGGACCTGCCCACTGTTTTGATCGGAGATCCCTACAGATTGAAACGAATCCTGTACAACCTGCTCTCCAACGCCATTAAGTTCACGGACCAGGGCTCAGTTTCCCTTGAGGCCGAGCAGCTCGATCTGGCCGTCCGCTCAGAAGGAAATCCTTTCAATCTCGCCACGGTCCTCTTCAAGGTCAATGACACGGGCAAGGGCATCGATCCGAGCCGGCTGCAGACCATCTTCGACTCCTACGACCAGGGAGGCCATGATTCACTGTCGTCAGATCAGGGTACCGGGCTGGGTCTGGCCATCTGCAAGAACCTGTCCGAGCAGATGGGGGGCAGAATCTGGGTGGAGAGCAAACCCGACCAAGGCAGCACCTTTTCCATTCAGCTGCCCTTTCAAACCGAAGGTCAAATCATGAAGGAGCCTGAATCGAGCAGCGATACAGCTGTCTGGTCCAAATCCTGGTCTGACTCCTCTCCCCTGAACATTCTGTTGGTGGAAGATCAAAAAATGAACCGAATATTCACAATAGACCTTCTCTCCACATCCGGCCACCAGGTCACGGTGGCCGAGAACGGTCAGCAGGCCCTGGACAAGCTGGCCCAGGGCAGCTTCGACCTGGTGCTCATGGACATCAGGATGCCGGTCATGGACGGGATCGAAGCCACCATGCGCATTCGGACCGCAGATCCTCTGGTCATGAACCCGGATATCCCGATCATTGCCCTGTCCGCCCAGACCGTGACCGAACAGGAAAAGCAGAGCTACCAGCATGCAGGCTTCAACGAATATGTGCTCAAGCCGGTCGGCTTTGAAAAGCTGTTCTCAGCCATGCAGCAAGTGCTGGGCAAAGATCAAAAGGAATGAGACAGGGAATATCTTTTCCATAAGCCTGAACAAGCCAAGCGCTGCAAAGGTTCTTATTGTGATAATAGCCGTCAATGCCAAATTATGGTTTGAGCACCTTGGCTGCCAGGCGGTTCACGTCCCTGGCCCAGAAACAGGTGAAACGAGCCGTTTGGCGGCAATTGTGCTGAGCATTTCTTGGGTTCAGGCCTGGTGAAAGGTGATGTATCGGGTAGATTTCACCTCTATGGATTGACCGGATCCAAAAATCAGATACCATATGAAGTAAATAACAGTATGAAGTCTGTATCCCCTCTCCTTTGTGCTCAGCATGCTGCAGAAAAATCTTCAGCTCTGTCCTTGAGTCTTTCCGCTTGGCACAAGGATCAAATCCCAGTGGGCCCTGCCTTGGTCTAGAACCGGGCTCAGTACTCGCACCCGCGTATCAAGTCAATTACTTAACACAACATCGAACTCCACAAAGGAGGGGCGAGATGCTCAAAGCAAAACTCCTGGCCTCAGCTTGCTTAGCCATGGGAGGAGTCCTGACCGTATTTGGTGGTCTTGTGCTGGCCAAGAATGAGGTCAAACTGAACAACGCTACCTACATGCCGGTGGTGATCGAGAAAAGCTTCGAGGAAATCATGGAAAAGGACGTCGCGGACCGGCCCATGTACATCAAGCGCCAGAAGGAGCTTCTGGAGAGGCGCTATGATTTAAGCGACAACCCCTCTGAGACCATGATGTCAGCCGAACGCAAACCTGTGCAGCGCGGAGTGCGGGTCAAGCTCCATGGAGGGGTGACCTGGCAGGAGCTGTCCCAAATGACCCCTGCCGAGATCAAGAAAAAAGATCTCTTTCCTATGGGGTTCAGGCCTCTGCCCCATTCCAAACATTCCACAGGCGGTCAGGTGTTCCCTCAAAATCAGATTGATGCCATGCGCAAATTCGAGAATCGAAATCTCAATCGTTTCGATACCGAGTTCGATATCCCGGACCACTTTACGCCCGAGTTCCCCCCGCCCATTTATCTGACCAGCCGTCCGGATCTGGGAGATGTCTCTCAAGGCAAAGTGCTCTCCATCAAGAACTACTATGAGATCTTTAAGGGCATACTCACCCCGGTCCAAATGGAGGGCATGAGACTCCTGCTGACGCCATTTCCTCAGCAGCAGTTCAATCAGACGGAGGACCGCAAGGTAAAGGAGCCGAGCTTAGGGGTGACCTGTCTGGACTGCCACGTCAACGGGCACACCAATGCCGCCTTCCATCTCAATCCGGACACCAGGCCCCAGGCTGCTCGCCTGCGGCTGGATACAGTCAGCCTCAGGGGGATGCACAGCCAGCAGATCCATGGATCCAAGAGGTCTCTGCGCTCGGTCGAGGATTTCACCGAGTTCGAGCAGCGGAGCGCCTACTTTGACGGGGACCACGTCATTGCGGCCAAGAAGGGCGTGAACTTGCCTGACCGGGCCAGCCAGGTGGCTATGATGGCTCAGATGCAGAATATGTTTGACTTTCCTCCGACTCCGAAGCTTGATCCAGCCGGCCGCCTCGTCAAGGCCAAGGCTACTGAGCAGGAGCTGCGGGGTGAGGAGCTGTTCTTTGGCAAAGCCCGCTGCGGTGAGTGCCATCCAGCACCGTCCTATACCAATCACGAAATGCAGGATCTCCACCTGGAGCGGTTTTATGAGCCGGAGATGATAAGTGACCACTACTCCATACCGGACGGCCCGATCAAAGCCTTCACTGTCAGGGGAATCAAGGACTCGCCACCCTACCATCATGATGGCCGGCTGCTGACCATCGACGATACGGTGGAGTTCTTCAACCTGGTGCTGCAGCTGGATCTCACCCAGCAGGAAAAGAAGGATTTGTCGGCCTTTATGCTCTGCCTGTAAATAACTTGACCGGCAGTGCAGGACTGGTGCCGGCATATATATTGAGCTTTCAAAAGGCAGGGTCCATGTATTTTAATTTCTTGTCATTTTTCCTGTCCTGAAATTGACTATCTGGTTTGTAGCTTGTCCCCAAAAATAACTCCATAATATAAAAAAAGAGCCCAACAGGAGTCTTAAGACTCCTGTTGGGCTCTTTTTTTAGGCAAAGCTCTCCATAGCCCTGGCAACTGCCTCCATGCTTCTCTGCTGCTTAAAGAGCGGCCCTTTGGAAATGGCCGAAAAGCTCTGCTCAAAGCTTCTTTTCGAATCGTTCCTGTACAGGATACCGGTGGGAATGATATCTCCCCATACCTGGCTCTTGGCCATGGCTGCTTCCCAGTCGCCGGGATCATAGGCCTCATCCAATGGCTGACAGCGTTCTTTGTACCACTTGAAGGTGTTCACGTGGTTAAAGGACACGCACTGCTGCAATATATCCACCAGGGCAAAGCCTGGAAAATCGATGGCGGCCTGAATAAGCTCTACAAGCTGATCCTGAAGGCCGGTAAAGCCCCGGGCCACAAATCCGGCCTGCATAGCGATGGCCACGCTCAGGGGATGGATCGGCTCCCGTTGCACGCCGTGAGGCTGGGCCTTGGTCACATGGCCTGCTCCGCTGGTTGGGCTGGCCTGTCCTTTGGTCAATCCGTAGATCTGGTTGTCATGGACCAGCATGGTCAGATTGACGTTTCGGCGCAGGGCGGCCAGAAAATGGTTGCCTCCTTCCCCGTACATGCAGCCGTCCCCGCTTTCGGCTATGACCGTCAAGTCCGGATTAGCCAGTCTGGCCCCCGTGGCCACAGGCAGTGAACGTCCATGCAGGCCGTTGAACAGATGGCAGTTCATGTAGTGCGGCGCTTTGGCCGCCTGCCCGATTCCGGAAACAAACAGGACCTCATGGGGGGCGATATTCTTGCCGGCCAGGGCTTTCTTCACGCATGTGGAAATGGAAAAGTTTCCGCAACCCGGACACCAAGCAGTTTCATACTGACCGAAATCTTCAATGGATACCATATATACCTCGTGCTGGTGGAATTTTTAGGATTGGAGCTGTCTGAGGATATGGGCCGAGGTCATGGGCAGACCGTCATAGCGACGGACCTGGCTTTGGACCTGGAAACCCGTTTCCCGCCTGATGAGCTTGGCCAGCTGACCTGTCGCATTGCTCTCCACGCTGACCACCCTTCCGGCTCTGCCCAGATAGTCCTGGAAGTGTTCTGGATCCAGAGGCCAGACCTGGGAAAAGACCAAAGTGGCCACCCGTTGTCCCTGTTGTCTGAGGGCCGCCGCCGCCTCCAGGACAGAGCCCTGACTTGAGCCCCAGGTCATCAGAAGCAGCTGAGGATCATCATCCCCGGCATAGGCTGGAGGGACAATCTCCTGGACCAGGCCTTCCAGCTTTTTCAACCTCTTGTTTACCATATCCACCCTGACCTGATGATCTTCGGTGATGTGTCCATCAGGAGTATGCTCATCGCTGTCAGCCACCACCAGATGCCGGCCGGCTCCGGGAATGAGTCTGGGCGATATGCCGCTCTCACTCCAGGCGAAGCGTTGATAGGATTCCGGGTCATCACTTTGCGCGGCCGGGGCCTGAGGCAGGCTTATACTGGAAAGGTCAAAGCGCTGCACAGCCCGGATGGAAGTGGCCAGATATTGATCGGTGAGCACAATGACCGGAGTCTGATACCGCTCAGCCAAATCCAGGGCCTTGATGGTCAGATGAAAGCACTCTTCGGCATTTCCCGGAGCCATAATGGCCCGGGGGAACTCGCCATGACCGCTGGCCAGGGCCAGCTCCAGATCCCCCTGTTCCGTCTGAGTGGGAAGGCCCGTGGCCGGTCCGGGCCTTTGAGCCAGAACGACCACAATAGGGGTCTCGGTCATCCCGGCCAGGCTGATTCCTTCACCCATCAGGGCGAATCCTCCGCCGGATGTGGGAACCAGGCTCCGGGCTCCGCAAAACGAAGCCCCCAGGGCCATATTGATGACTGCAATCTCGTCCTCGGCCTGTTCACAGACGACGCCCAGCTCATCTGCCTGGGAGATGAGATTCAAAGCGACACTGGTAGCCGGAGTCATGGGATAAAAGGAGCAGAAATCGACTCCTCCGGCCAAAGCTCCCAAAGCAATGGCTTCGTTGCCGTTTATGGCCAGTTTGGACTGGGCTCCGGTTCCCTCCGGCAAGGGCTGAAAGTCAATGGACTGCCGTCCTGACCATTGGATGCCATTATCCAGGGCCTGCAAGTTCTTCGGCAACAAGTCCTGGTGCTTTGAGCCCAAGGCATCCTGGACAACTCCGGAGACCGACTCCTGGTCCAGCCCGATCATGGCCGAAACCACTCCCAGGGCGGCCACATTGGCCATTATCGTGTCTTCGGCCAGCTCGGAGTACGGAACGCTGAGCACCGAGCTCAACCCTTGGTCCTCCATGTCCGGCCCGATCAGGATCAGGCCTCGATCGGACAAGGCATCCTTATGCACATCCACGGTCTCCTGGGTAAAGGCCACCAGGAGGTCGACGTCTTCCTGCGGTCCTGAAAGGGGCTCAGCTCCAGTTAGGATGGAGAAATAATTGTGTCCTCCCCGTATCCTGGACATGGCCCTCTGGGTGGTCAGCACCTCGTAGCCTGAACGGACCAGGGCCTTGGCCAGCATTTCACCTACAGTCTCCAACCCCTGTCCGGCCTCACCGCCGATTCTGATCAGCATCCTGCCGTTCTTTTTCTCTGCGCTCATGGATTCTCCTGTTCACTGAATCATAACTCTTTGTTTTTGCTTACCTCTGATTTCTGGCGAGTGCAAAAATACAGATTTTGCACTCGCATCTCTCATCCGAACTTGTGCCTGATCCCATAGCCCCCCTTGGGAAAATGCCACTCAATATTCAAATGGGGGCATCCGATCCGGCACGATCCGCACTCCAGGCACCCCTCATAGGCCACATTGACCGTTCCGTCCTCTTCCAGGCTGTATACCCCGGCTGGACAGAAGAAGAGACAGGGCTGATCCCGGCAATCCCGGGTACAGACATCCGGATTAAGGATTTTCAAATGGGACTTTGCATCCACCTGGAACCGGTCCAGAAACAGTTTGTCCTCAAGAGCCATTACTTCACACTCCTCCAGGCCTCGAATATCAAGCGCACCAGCCGAAAAACGGACATCTCCCGCTTGATGGTTTTCCAAATCCGGGACTGCTTGGTCTTTTTTGGCTCTTCATCGACCGTGAGCATATCCCTGGCCGCCATCCCGGCCAGGCTGGGCAATACGCTGAAAATCTCTTTGTTCTTTTGCAAAAAGCCGGGAAACCTTTTGTACTTTTTCAGGTCCTTAAGGATAAAGGAGTCCTGCAGGGCCTGGGTATAGGCCTGGAGGGAGCCCGAGCCGTAATCACCCTGCTCTCTGGCCTGAAGAATGGTTTCCGCAGCCAGCTGGCCGGAGACCATGGCCATATTCGATCCCTCCCTGTGCAAGGCGTTAAAGAGCATGCCCGAATCACCGGCAATCAAAAATCCGTCCCCATAGAGACGGGGCACATGGTTGTATCCGGCTTCAGGCAGCCAGTGGGCCATATACTCCCTGGGCTCACCTCCCTTGATCAGGGGAGCCACCATGGGATGGGCCTTCAAAGATTCGATGAGCTCATAGGGCTTTATCTTCAGATGGGCAAAATCCTGCAGGTTGCCGCCTACAACCAGGGAGAGGCTCTTTTTATTGGTGTACAAGGCCCCGACCCCGTTCATGCCTTGAGTTATGCTGCCCAGGATCTCTATGGTAACTCCGTCCTCCGGCTGCACATTGAACCGTTCACTGACGGTTTCCTCAGAGAGCTCAATGACCTCTTTGACGGCCAGGGCCACGTGATCCGGCGGAGGCTCAGGACGGAAACCGGTTTGCGCGGCCAGGGGCGAGTTGATCCCATCAGCCAGAAGGACCACGTCCGCCTCCAGGTCGCCGTCGTCCCGGTCAGTACGTACCCCCCGAACTCTGCCCCGATCATCCTTCAACAGGTCCGTGACCACGGTGCCGCAGACGATCAGGGCCCCCTTCTCCCTGGCCTGCTCGGCAAACCAGCGATCGAACTTAGCCCTGCCGACAGTGAAAACATTATACCGCCGATCATGGGCAAAAGCCCGGTCCCGATAGCCCATGCTGTAAGCCCCCTGGTCAGAGGTGTACCAGATCCTGGACTCGGTTATATTCCGCTCAACAGGGCATTTCCGATCAACAAAATCCGGCAGGATCCTGGCCAGATCGCTGCCGTAGAGGACCCCGCCGGAAATATTCTTGGACCCCGGAAATTCCCCCCGTTCCAAAACAACGGTCTGCACTCCATGTTCGGCCAGGATGCATGCGGCCGAGATACCCGCCGGTCCTGCACCTACTATGGCCACTTCGCAACGTTCAGGCATGATCGGCCTTCCTCGATTGGATCTGGGAAATGAGCTCAGGTATGATCACTGATGCATCACCTATGATGCCCACATCGGCTACCTGAAAGATGGGGGCCTGGGGATCGCTGTTCACAGCCAGAATGCGCTGAGCCCCTTGAATGGCCACTCTGTGCTGAATGGCCCCGGAGACGCCCACTCCGATATACAGCTTCGGGGCCACCGTCTTTCCGGTCTGGCCCACCTGACGTTCGTAAGGCATGAGGCCTGACTCCACCACCGGCCGCGAACAGGCCACCACTCCCCCCAGCTGGCCGGCCAGCTCCTCCAGCATGGCGAAGGCCTCCGGGGAACAGGCCCCTTTCCCGGCCACGATCAAAACCGGGTACTCGGTTATGTCCACGCCCATCAGGGACTTTTCCTCAATAAACTCAACCAGCTCCGGAAAGGATCCCTCAGGCGGAGTCCACTCGTGCTCTATCAGCTTCCATTCCGGCTTTTCCCGCTGATGGGGCAGTGGGAACACCTTCGGCCGGACCGTGGACATCTGGGGACGGTGGTTTTCGCAAAAGATGGTGGCCATGATATTGCCCCCGAAGGTGGGACGGGTCATCAGCATCAGACCTGTCTCCTCCTCAATGTCCAGGCCGGTGCAGTCTGCGGTCAGGCCGGTGCGCAGATGAGTGGCCACAACCCCGGCCAGGTCCCGGCCCAGGCTTGTAGCTCCGACGAGCAGGATTTCAGGCCCGATTTCCCGGACCATTCCGCTCAGGGCATGTCCGTACAGGCTGGAGATGTAGTGATCCAGCAGCTCATGCTCCAGCAGGTGGACCTGATCACAGCCAAATGCCCCGGCCTGGTCACAGACCGCCCGGACATCCGAACCCAGGATCAGTCCGGCCACCCGGGCCTGCAGCTTGTCGGCCAGCTCCCGGGCCTTGCCCACCAGCTCCCAGGAGACGTTGGCTCCTTTGCGGTCGTCGATCTCAATGAATACAGCCACAATGTTTCCGGCTGCCTGGGGCTTGGGTTTGGCCTTGTCCTTGACTTTTTTGCGTTTGCTCTGATCAAAGGCCACCGCTTCCACCGGGCAGACGTCTGCACACTTGCCGCAGCCGACGCAGATCTCCGGATCGATGGAGGCAACCCCATCCGAGGTCAGCTCGATAGCCCCTACCGGACATTCTCCGATACATATCTGGCAAGCTATGCATCTATCCGGCAGGATCTCGGCAACTTCAATACCTTTTGAATTCTTGGCCATGGCCGTCACTCGCTTGCCTGTCCGAACTCTTCAGCCATAAATCCTTCACTCAAGAGGGCGTCCAGGCCCTGATTCACCGCCTGGCTCACTCCCTGAGCCGCCTCAAACCGGGGACCGCTTTCCTTGGGAGGCGGGGCCCCGATCCGCCTGACCCAGGTGGGAGATCCCTTGATGCCCAGCTTCTTCACATCTGCATCAATGGCCTCCTGGTCCCAGACCTCAACCGTCTGGCGCAGGGAGGACATCAAGTTGGGCAGCGAGGCCCGGCGGGGTTCTGCCAGCTCCAGCTCCACTGTGAGCAGGGCCGGCATCAAACCCAGCAGGACCTCCTGTCCACCTTCCACCTTTCGCCGGACCTTGATCAGGTTGCGGTCCGGATCACACATATCCACCCCAATCACATACGAGAATTGGGTGAACTCCAGCCTGGTGGCGATGCCCGGCCCGGTTTGGGCGGTATCGCCGTCAATGGCCTGCTTGCCGCACAGGACCAGGCTGACCTGTGATTCCCGATTCAGGGTGCGCACGGCCTGGGCCAGGGTATAGCTGGTGGCCAGAGTGTCAGCTCCGGCAAATGAACGGTCCGAGAGCAGAATGCCCCGATCGATGCCCAGGGACATGGCCTGCTGCAAGATGCTCTTGGCCTGGGGAGGACCCATGCTCACGGCGCTGACCGTGCAGCCGTGCTCCTCCTTAAGCCGGACGGCCATCTCTACAGCCACCAGATCATACGGATTGATAATCGATTCCACCCCCTCCCGGATCAGGGTGTTGGTCTCAGGATCGATTTTGACTTCAGCAGTATCCGGAACCTGCTTTAAGCAGCACACAATATGCATGCTCCACTCCTTTTCATAGCCCGGGCAGCGGCTGCCGGGAGGTGTGCACCTCACTTTCCGCCCGGACTTACGCCTCGCTTTCGAGACCGTTATCTCTGGATCTCAACCATAATCGTCCGCCTGCCCAGCCGCTTAATGGCCCGCCACCGCTTTTCGCCGTCCATGATCCGAAACCTGACCCCCTGCTGATAGATCAGGATCGGCTCAAGCTGGCCGTGGGCAGATATGCTCAGCCCGAGCTGCTCAACCACTTCCCTTTGGATAACCAAGCGGCGATTGGGGTCGATTGCGTCGATTCGGAATACTCTGGCCATGCTCATTGCCTCCATTCATGCCAAAACATGGCGAACAGTGTCGTAGACAAAGGACGGGTAGGACCAGACTGTCTGGACCAGCTTGGTCCTGGATATTCCCTGTTGAATGGCCAGGGCGAAGGTATTGACCACCTCTTCCGCATTTCTGCCCAACACATGGGCACCGAGAACCTCATCGGTCTGAGGGTTGACCAGGATCTTGACTCCGGCCACCTTCTCCCCCAATCGCTTATATGAAGCCCAGCGGGAAGCATCAGCCCAGTAGACAGTGTACTCCAAACCCTGCCTGGAGCATTCGCTTTCCAGAAGCCCGGTCCTGGCCATGACCGGATGGGTGAACAAAATACTCGGTATGCCAGTATAATCAACTTGGATCGGCCCTTTTTGGAGCACATTGGCCGCCACAACTTCGGCCTCCATAAGGGCCACAGGGGTGAGTTGAGGCCCGGTGGCCACAACGTCTCCTGCTGCATAGACAAATGGATTGGAGACGCTTTGCAGGTATTCGTTGACCACAATGCCGTATTTGGAGACCTCGACATCCCCCTTTGGGCAGTCCAAACCCTCCACATTGGGCACCCGTCCGGCTCCGTGCAGGACCAGGTCGGTTTCAATGCTGACCGCCCCCTGGCCTGCCGAGACCAGGTAGGCCTTATCCTGCTTCTGGATGTGATCCAGGGGGGCGTTGAAATGGATCCGAATACCCAGGTCCCGGGAATGTTCAACCAGAATTTGAACCAGATCGGGGTCAAAAGCCCTCAGGCACCAATCGCTTCGAACCAGGAGGTCAACCTGCACTCCGGCCCTGACAGCCAGATGGGCAAACTCAAAAGCGATATATCCTCCGCCAATGACCGCCATTCGCCTGGGCAGGCTGTCCAGATCGAAAAAATGGTAGCTTGGGGTGATGTGCTCAGCACCAGGAATGTCCAAAGGACGGGACGTGGCCCCTGTGCAGATGAGGATTCTGCTCCCGGTTATGCTCTGATCTCCAGCCTGGATCGTGTCAGGAGACACAAAACGGCCCTGCCCGGACAGCACATCGATGTCCCGCTTGGACAGATCCTTTTCGATGAGCCCGGGAACCGGATCGGTAAAACTGTTCTTGAAACGAACCAGCTCCGGCCAGTCCAAATCCGGTTTCCCCTGCAGACCGTGTCCGCTCTGATGTTCACATCGAACCTGGGCATCAACAGCATCGAACATCACCTTTTTCGGCTCGCATCCCCGAAGCGGACATGTCCCGCCCAGTGATCCAGGCTCAAGCATGGCCACGCTCAGCCCGCCGGCTTTCAGCTGCCGGGCGGCCACACCTCCGGCCACTCCGCTACCCAGAATAACAACATCGTATGTCCGGTTCATGCAGGTCACCCCAATTCTCAGATTTTCTGCACCGGCGGAAACAAGATGGCATTGCGCTTTTGCATTCAGTTGTCCCGGCCCTGGTCATCTTCCATCCTGGGTAAATCGTACCCGGGTTTCTCCTGTATGATATTCTGATGGACAGGTACTGAACAAGGTGACAAATCGGGTATTTCGAGTCTAAAATACGACTTGAGGTGTACAGCCAGGAATTCCGACATCCCCACAACACGTTTCATCAGTATCTTATATACATAATTTTATTTATGTGTGTATAAGGCCATGTGACATGACACGTTAAATGTCTCACCTTTATGTGTCATGCCTCAAAAAGCATCCGGATGAAGGAGCGAAGAATCCACAAAAATACGAGCCTTTACTGCAAATGTACGTCACACGATTTCTTGCAATATGGTCAGCATTGCATGCATATGATAACTTACTGACAAATCCTGAGCACGTATATTGCATAAGAGTTGAGAGATCTTCTGCAGTGATGTTCGAAGTAGATGCAAGTGCAAAAACTGTTTTTGGACTCGCATCAAGGTATCTGGACTGGAAAATCATTGAGAAAGGGACAGGCTATGCAAGCACGCGGACTTCTGATGATTGAGCACCGGCTTATTGAACGTATGATTCAGGTCATGAAAGACGCCCTGAATAAGATACAGACCACAAACAAGCTTGATCCGGTTTTTATTGATACAGTGGTCGATTTTATTCAAATGTACGCCGATCGAACACATCATGGGAAAGAAGAGGACATACTATTCAACGGCTTGGCTCAGCGTTCTCTATCAGCACCTGATCGACAGGTCATGAATGAGCTCATGGACGAGCATGTATTTGCCAGGAACACGACAAACGCCCTTATAGAGGCCAACCAGCGATACCGGAACGGCGACTCATCAGCCCTGACGGATATCGTGGAAAAGATCTCCACCCTGGTCGAGTTTTACCCCAAGCATATACAGAAGGAAGACGATACCTTTTTTCCTGCCTCCAGGTCGTACATGACCGAGGAGGAGGACCAGTCCATGTTGGAGGAGTTTTGGGAGTTCGACCGAAAGATGATCCATGAGAAATACGATGCAGTTGTCCAAAGCCTGGAAGACGGAACATGAGCAGGAATGAAGTGCAGGCGGTGACCGGGGCATTTGGGTTCACCGGCAAGTATATAGCCTCTCGATTACTCGCGACCGAGCCTCTCATCCGGACCTTGACCAATTCCATATACAGGCCTAATCCTTTCGGCAAGCACATTGAGATCTTTCCATATCATTTTGACAGTCCGGATGACTTAACAAGGGCTCTGGAAGGTGTGCAGGTCTTGTATAATACCTATTGGGTTCGGTTCAATCACCCGCAGTTCACTTTTGATCAGGCTGTTGAAAACTGCAAGACATTGTTTAAATGCGCCCGAAAGGCTGGGGTGGAAAGAATAGTCCATATCAGCATTGTGAATAACTCTTTGGATTCACCTTTTGAATATTTTCGTGGCAAGGCTCGGGTTGAGCAAGAGCTTCAGTCGTCGGGCCTCTCCTATGCCATCCTCCGGCCGGCGGTTCTTTTTGGAAGCGAGGATATCCTGATCAACAACATTGCCTGGGCATTACGAACTTTTCCCCTATTTTTGGTTTTCGGGACCGGAAACTATAAGTTGCAACCCATTTATGTGGGCGATTTGGCCGAGCTGGCTGTTCAGCAGGGCAGGGCAAAAGAGAATTCGGTCATCCAGGCTATCGGCCCTGAGACATATTCATTCCATGGATTGGTTCGATTCATTGGACAGGCTCTGGGCAAATCTAGACCGATCCTCAGAGTACCTCCACTTCTTGGTTACTGGTTAACCCGAGCTGCAGGATATATGCTGGGTGACGTCCTCCTGACCCGGGATGAGGTCCAAGGGCTGGTGTCCGGTCTTTTGTATGTGGATGCTCCCCCGGCTGGTAAGACCAGGCTCAGCGAGTGGGTCAGAAGACATGCGCATACATTAGGTCGGGAATACAGAAGTGAACTTCAGCGGAGATTTGATCGGCATAACCCGTATGCCGGCTACTAGATGCGAGTGTAAAATCTGTATTTTCACTCGCCAGTGGTCAGAAGTCAGCGCCGCCTCTGACCGCAGACGGCCAGTTTGATCGAGGAAGAAACTCAAAGACAAAGAGTTAACCGCGGAACACACTGAATACGCTGAAAAAAAATTTTTCAGCTTTTCCGTGCTTTCAGCGTATTCAGCGGTTTATAAATCTGTTGCCTTTTGTACGAAATGCGAAAGTTAATCCTTGTTTCATACGAGCTCTGCCTCTGGCGGATGACCGCCAGTTTGATCATGGATGAAACGTGTTGTGGGGATGCCGGAATTACCAAAAGGGGGACTGCCAGTCGCCCCTACACACCATCACGCCAGCACGATGTTAATTTTTACATAGGGATCATCGAACATATTTCCCGTCATTGCCCAGCCCGGCACTCACTAGACAAAATTGAGGGGTATATCTTGGACAGCTTCTATCAGCGCACCGAGCCCTTGATCAAAGAGTACTGCGCCGGTCACAGGGACCACAAGGCATCCTGGGATTGTGAATTCCTGGTCAGTGGCACGCAGAGAGATACATGTTTTGAATATGTGCCCAATCAAAAGATGAAGGATGTCCTGGACAGCCGGGCCGATATTTATCGCAGCCTGTGGTCCAGGCGCGGTTCGCTCTTTTTTCTGGATCTGGAGTACAAGAATGCTCATGATGAAGATCTCATATATCGTCAGGGCCAAAAGCTATTTCAAACCAGCATTGAACCGGTGTATCAAGAGCTGTGCAGCCGGCTCGAGTTCTATAACATCTCATTCATCACGGTCATGACAGCTACAGGGTACCACCTTGTATTCGCCGTACCCTTTGCCTCCTCCGCCCATACCCGCCTGGCCGCACTGGGTCAGCCCTGTCCTCAGCTGCAAGCCCAATATGCCAGGGTCTACCCGGTCAGCCACAGACACAGGCCCGTGCCTGACCACAGTGCCAGGGGATTCGAGGGCATGGGCAGGCTGGCCGAGTTTTTGGCCAAGGGCTTGAGCCCAACATCCGATATTCCCACCGACATAGGAATCCACAAGGACCAGCAGATCGTGTTGGATTTGAGCACCTATGCCGATCCCCTCCATCTCAGATTTCTTCGCTGCGTGGGCTCCTATCACCAGAAGTCGAGAATCAAACTGTTTGCCACCATGATCCGGCGAACTGATCATGGACAGGAGTACCCTCTGGAACTCTTGACCGAGCTTATCGGGGAACCCGACCGGGCTGCCGATTACATGAGCTCCGTTCCGGCCATTATACCGGAGGCAGGCCCGGGCCTGCATGAACTTCTGACTGCCTATGAACACTCCGCTCTGTATCTGCGGCACAATGAGTTTGACCTGCACATTCCCCGGGAGGAGGAAACGGGCCCGGCTGGAGAACTCCTTCAGACATACACTGATGCCGAGCTGGCCTCAGATAGCGGCTTCAAGCGCTTCATGCAGCATGGTACCCGGGAAGGCATACATCCCAGGTCTCTGGGGACCATGGCTGCCGAAAGGCTCAAGCTGGGCTCTTATGATTCACCCATCATGGCTTGGGCAACAGAGGATGAGGACGGCTATAATCCTTACAGCCGGGCCTTTTTCTGGGCCCGGCTGTATACCTGCTGATTTGCGACAGGTCCTCAGGCCAGGCCAAACCCCATGGAGGCATACTCCTTGATCCGGGCCTTGGCCTCATCCACGGTCTCCCCGAGATCCCAGGGCTCAAGAAAGTTTTCCAATTGAAGCTTCCATCTGCCCTCTTCAAAAAAGACATCATCTGTATTACAGGTTACACAGCAACCCTCTTCACCGATCACCTGTCGAAGATAGTTTACGAGTTCTGTTTGTTCATCCATAATGTTTTCTCCTTCTGTTCACATATGTATAACTTTTGTATGGAGGACAAAGACGTATGAACACCATAAGTCCTGAACGTATTGACGCCTATTATGAAAAGCTTCAAAAGCTGGTGGCCAAGAAGGGTTTTCATTTCAACAAGGATCAGCAGATGGTCCGGGACCTTCTGGAAAGCCTGCTCATCAACATGGATCGCTACGGATACGCATCCTGCCCATGCCGGCTGGCTTCCGGCGTTTACGACCTGGACAAGGACATCCTCTGCCCCTGTGTGTACGCCAAGCCGGATATCCAGGAATTCGGGAGCTGCTTCTGCGGCTTGTACGTATCCGAGGACTGGAATGAAGACCGGATACCGCATAAAGTTGTCCCTGAACGCCGGCCGCCGGAGAAGTCCGAGGCCGCTATCCAGGCCCTTATGGAATAAAGGAAATTTTTTTTTTGCCCGCAGGGCGGAGCAGCTTGCCCTGGACGCCGGCTCGGTGGCCAGGGCATTTCCCTGTCTCTTTCTTTTCTTATCTTCCTCCGTGCCTCCGCGCCTCAAGTGAGGAGCGGCAGGGACGAACGGGTGAGAGACAAATCTTTTCTTCTCTCCCAACCTGACCCACTGCCTCAAGTATGTTCGAAGTTCATGGTCTGGGCATGGCTCAACAGATCACGGACCTCCTGATCCGTGGTCTGGTTGAACTTCCGGTACCATTTGCCCACGGCATTGAAGAATCTGGGCTGAAGTAGGCAAATTACCTCTGAGGCCTCCCTGGACATGGCCCGGCAGACCTCCGGAGCTCCGACCGGCACCGCCACAATAAGCCGGGCCGGGTCCTGGGATCCCAGATCCCTGAGTGCAGCCCTCATGCTCGCCCCCGTGGCCAGTCCATCATCAACTACGATGACCACCCTGCCCTTGATCTCCGGCAGGGGTCTATCGCCGCGGTATTCCTGTTCCCTGCGTTTGAGCTCTTTATATTCCTTGGCCACCACCGAATCGATGCTTTCCGGCCGCACCCCCATGGAGCGAACGACATCCTCATTCATGATTTTGGCTCCGCCGCTGGCCAAGGCGCCCATGGCCAGCTCCTCGTGGCCTGGAACCCCCAGCTTCCGAACCAGCCAGACGTCAAGAGGGGCCTTCAGCTCCCGGGCGACCTCATAAGCCACCGGTATGCCCCCCCGGGGCAATCCGAGAATGAGCAGATCCCCCGTGATGCCTCTTTGAGCTATTGATTGGGCCAATCTGCGGCCGGCATCACTCCGGTCAACGAAATACTGCACTGAGCTTGAGTCAGCTGATACCACCATGCACTCACCTCCTCCCACGGATATTGACGGAACTGCAAAAGGTCGCTTTATGTTCTTTTGCAAATACAGATTGTTCACTCGCATTATCCTATGAATAATGAACCATTTTTGAGCTCAGGAATAAAGGTGAGATATGGGTGAAAAACCAGTGAGGTGACCAGGGTTCAGCTCATCCTGTTGTTTCGCAACCATCTGGCTTTCATAGAGAATTGGACAATCTGGCCATGAGTCTCACCATTTTCTCACTCTTGTCCAATCCCAGATTATACATATCCTGAGTATCAAGATTGAATCTCGACGATTGACACGTAGAGATTCTTTCCAAGCGAAAAGTCGCTTTTCAAAAGTGCATGATCAGGATTGTCTATTTGGGAAACCAAGGAGGTCGTTATGCCTGTAGTCAAAGTCATCGAAATTCTGGCCCAGTCCGAGAAAAGCTGGGAAGATGCAGTCAATGTTGCAGTGGCCGAAGCCGCGAAGACGGTGGACAACATTAAGTCTGTTTATGTCAAGGAGTTTCAAACAGATGTGGAAAACAACAAAGTCTCGGCCTACAGGGTCAACTGCAAGATCTCATTTCTGGTTGACCGCTAAATGAACAAAGAGTCACCCCTGTCCCCTCCCTCCTGTCTGACTTCCAGGCAGGAGGGTAATCAGAGAAGAAATGGTTTTTTACTGATATGTTATGATTCAAACTGAGGGAGGATATTATGTCCAAATCCATCGAATGGTTACAGCAATGGGATAATGCCCTGGCCACAGCCAAAAAAAATAACGATATGCCAATCTTATTGGACTTCTACAATCCAGGATGAATCGGTTGCCAGCAGATGGATGCGGTCACGTATCCTAACGACAAGGTTGCCGCTTATGTTCAAGACAACGTCATTCCATTGCGTATCGGCCACGACCAGCAGCCCTATGCCGAACAGTTCAAGGTCAAATGGACGCCACGATTATTCATACTTGATACAAACGGGAACCCGGACCATGATGTCATAGGCTTCCTTCCTCCGGATGAACTTGTTCCCTTCATTCAGCTTGGACAAGCCAAAAAGGCTTTTCACAGCAATCTGCTGGACCAGGCCATAGAGATTTTGGATTCCCTGCTCCTGGAGTCCTCTGCCAGCGGAAGCGCTCCAGAAGCGGTCTTTTTGCGTGGGGTATCCCACTTCAAGAAGAACGAGGATCCCAAAGCTCTTAAAGAAGTCTACCGTCTTCTTCTGTTTGATTACCCACATTCAGCATGGGCTAGACGTGGTTTTCCATACTGGAATCTCTAGTACCCTGTCATATGTGCAATGTTTGATATTAGACGAAACCTTTCTTCCTCTGATTCCCCTCCTTGCCGCCTGTCTTCCAGGCGGGAGGGAGGGGCTATAGGGGAGGGTTCTTTGTTTACGACCCATCAGATGCACCAAAGCACTCCAGGGGTGGCTGAATAACGATCATTACTTTATCCCCTGGTGTCATGTGTGTATAAAGACCAGCCTTAGCAAGGTGGGGATGAAGGGTGGTAGGGATTTCGAGGAGAACATACTATGCACAACATTATGCTCAAAAGGGTCTACGAGCAGCCCAACGACGAGGACGGAACCCGGATTCTGGTGGATGGCATGTGGCCCCGGGGCGTGTCCAAGCAGCAGGCCCAAATTGATCTCTGGCTCAAGGAGCTCGCTCCGAGCAAAGAGCTGCGCAAATGGTTCGGCCACGATCCGGATAAGTGGTCTGAGTTTCAGACCAGGTACTTCCAGGAACTCCAGACACACCCCGAGGCTGTGAACGCTGTCATAGACCAGCTCCAAAAAGGACCGGTCACCCTGATCTTTGCAGCAAAAGACACAGAACATAACAATGCAGTGGCCCTAAAGAAGTATCTGCAGTCTCAAAAAAGCTGATAAAGATTTAGCTGCGTAATGCACTGAATACGCAGAATGAAAATCAGATTGAAGCTTCGAACAACAAGAGTGTATGAGATTGAAATCCAGCAGCGAAAGCTATGTCGCAGCCCTCCGCGGATGTGGAAGCAATGTCCTGCATCCCCAATGGGGCCGGTTCCATCTGTTCCTGCCGGTGATCAGTAGGCTTTTTTCATCCATCCGGTTTGCTTGTCGATGAGCAGCCTTTCCACCAGAGAGCCGTCCCTGGTCTCCACTCTGGCTTCATACACCTCATCCATTTCACTGAGATCACCGATCTTCAGATTCGGGTTCCGGGCCACATAGTCCTCGGCCAGGTTGCGGGCTTCATTCTTGGACAAGGGTTCCATCTGCTGCGGTTGGCTGGAAGGACCATACTGCCCGCGGCCCCATTGATCTCCTCTCATGCCGGGACCCATGCCTCGACCACCGTGCATCATACCCTGGCCCCGGTAGCCATGCTGCATACCAGACCTCATGCCTTGCCCTTGCCAACCAGGCATCATTCCGGGCCCCATACCTTGGCCCTGCCAGCCATAAGGCATGCTCTGGCCGCGTTGCATCATCCCTGGGCCCATGCCCTGTCCGTGTTGCTGACCGCACCAAGGGCAAAACCAACCCTGGCCTTGAGGGCCGTATTCCTGGCCGTAGCCCTGTTGCTGAGCCAGGACTGCACTGCCGGCAAGGATAAAAGCCACTACCAGTGCTGCAATAATGAACGTTCTTTTCATAACTCATACCTCCTTGATTTTGATGCGAATAATATAATGCTTAGCTTTGAAGATCTCATGATACTGAACACCAACAGTGCAGGTCGAGAATTTCTTCACATAATCACCAATAAATCACCTATGGTTTCTGCAACTATACCGGTCATCTGTTACTGCCGAGCTACGTGCTTTGGGTCTTACCCAGCTCAGCCAGCCGCTGGTGCAGACCCTCTATGATGCTCCACTCAATCCTCTCAGAAGTCCCGGATTCCCTAAGCTCATTGACTTCCACAGGCTGACCGAAGGTCACGCGAATACTTCCGGGCCGGGGCACACGTCTGGATACCGGCCAGGCTGCATAGGTTCCCTCGATCCAGACCGGAATGACCGGCACCGGAATACGTTTTAAGACCGCACCCAACCCGGGCCTTAACGCTTGAAGCTCTCCATCCCCAGATCTCTGCCCTTCCGGAAACCATACCAGACGCTGATTCTTTTGCAGAATGGCTGATGCAAATGCCAGTCCGCTGACAGCACCGTGCTCTGCAGAGATCGGGACCGCCTGGCCCAGGCGACACATAAACCGCTTGAACGCATTGTTAAAGGCAACTGTACTCAACCCTGCCCAATAGGTATGCCTGAGATTTTTCAGACCCAGAACATGGGCCAAGACAATGGGGTCCAGGTAGCTGGTATGATTCGGAGTCAGCAGGCAAGCACCGCGACAGGAGACATGGTGCTTGCCCTCAACTCGAACCCGGTAAAAGAGACGGACTCCCAGAGACCCCAACCAATAGACGGCCCAGGCAACCGCTCGTTGTACAGAGTTTCGAGGAGTCAACCAGGCTTGCTGATCCCGGCTCAGGGCTTGATAAGGTTTTTCAACCGGATCGACGAGGGCCTGGGCGCTTTGAGCCGCGTTCACCACCGCCAGAAGGAGATCGCGCACACTTTGGATCTGATCAATTGCTTCTTGGCTGATCTCTGCACCGGTTTGCTCATGGATTTCCAGGCTTAAATTGAGCCACTCCATGGAGTCTACCCCTAAGTCCCTCTCCAGATGGGAATCAGGGCTGAGCCCTCTGTCCGGGAAGCGTTCGCAGAGCCATTTCCAGACCCGGTGGGCGGTTTGGTTTTCGAGCAAAGACTTATCTTGATCCGACATGCTCTGGTAAGATACCGGACGCCGATCCGATCCCGATTGCTCCCTGCCCACTTCCTCATAACGCTGCTGTAAAAGATGACGCCGAATCTTTCCCAGCCTTGTCCGAGACAGGGGTGCTGGGCTGACCCTGACTTCGTTCACCTGCATATATGATGGAAGGCTGGAGGAAGCCTCCCCTGCCGCTCGCTTCATGGCCTGCTGCATATCGTGCAGATCTGATTCCTTGAACTGCTCCGTATCCGGAACAACCAAGGCCGCCAGCCGGCCATGCCATGAGAGCACACCGGCCTCAGCAATCAAGGGGTGTCCGGCAATGACTCTCTCCAGGTGATCCGGCTGAATATTTTCACCACTCTCTGTCACAATACGGGTGGATACACGTCCGGTGACATGCAGGTAGCCATCGCTGTCGAAGTGGCCCAGGTCTCCTGTCCGGAACCAGCCGTCCTGGGTTAAAACCTTCTCTGTCTCTTGCGGCAAGTTGAGATATCCCTGAAAGACACCCGGCCCCCGGGCCAGAATTTCCCCTGAAACCTGGCTGCCTGGCTGCTTATCCAGGCTCTCTCCTTTGGGGCCGGCCTGGGGATCGATCTGCAGCTCGACTCCGGGGATAGGACGCCCCACGCTCTCAGGCGGACCTTGTCCAGGCATTCGCATAGTCAGCAATGGCGCGGTCTCAGTGAGACCGTATCCAACCATCACCTTCCAGCCCACTCCTTCCAGCCGCTGGGCCAGCCCGCCTTCCAATGTGGCCCCGCCCGAGGCCATTAAGCGAAGATGGCTGCCGAACTGGCGGTGAACGGGCCACAGAAGCCATGGCCCCAGAGAAACCTGGAACTTGCCCTGCAGGATCGTGCATAATCTCTCAACCCGGCCCAAAAGCCGCTCTATAGCTGCGCTTCTGGAACGGATGCGGGCATGCAGGCCTTCGTACAAGGCCCGATACAATCTGGGCACCCCGATGATGGCACTGGCCCGTCCCTCCCTTATGGCCCGCAAGAGCTGAGGGCCGGTCAGAGCTTGAGGAATAACCACTGCCACCTTCATGGCCAGTGGGGTGAGCAGGCCAAAAACAAAAGGATAAACATGATGCAAGGGTAAAGGCAGCACAATGTGTTCGCCTGCCGAAATCAAGTTGGCCTTTACAATGGTGTCGATCTGAAATGCCAGGTTGGCGTGAGTCAGGGGAACCCCCTTCGGTGGTCCTGTGGTCCCTGAGGTATAGAAGAGGACCGCTTCCTGCCCAGGGTGCACCTCTGGCCAGGAATCCGGTTCGGATTTGCCCAGGTTTTGCCAATAGGCAGGGCTGTCCGGTGTATCCAGGAGGAAGATCCTGGGCTTATCCGCAATATTGCTTCCTTCAATCAGCTGCTTATGGGCTTCATCAGTAAACACAGCTTCAGGACGACAATCCTGGAAAATGTGGACGATGGTGTCTTCTTCCATCAGGGAGTCAATAGGGACGACCGTTCCGCCGGCCCGGAGAATGGCCAACGCGACCATCATCCAGTCAACTGAGGTGGAACCGCAGAGAGCGATTCTGACCCCAGGTTCCACCCCAATATCGACCAGCCCGGCCGCGACCTGGCTTGTGCGTTCACCCACATCTGAACGCTTCATTGCCCGGGGGCCGCTTGCATCCATCGAGATAAAAGCTGCCTCGGAAGCGGAATCAGACAATTGATCAATGATCTGGCTTAATGTCCGAATGGAAGGCAGGAAGGATCCGGTTTCAAAGGGCATAGTTCGACCTGTTTCTTCCCCTGTCGACTTTATTTGTCATTCTGAACGAGTCTTCGGGTGAAGAATCTCTCTGCATTCAGCTCTGCCAGGACAGATTGAGAACAAGAAACCGAACAGCCTGACGAATCTCATGGCTACTTACTCGTCTGATTGCCGACTCCGTCCGACCTGCCCTGGAGAAAGGCATCAACGACCTGCAGCCCGGCTTGCGTCTTGATATCTATGGATAAAGTCTAAACTATGTCTAATTTATCCTGCTTTACCTACGGAGTCCAGGGTATGAATCGGGTAGAAACCAATCTTAAGGAGAAAAAGCATGCGTTCGCGCCAGTAGACCATGGATAAATTAAAGTACAAGCTGGACGAATGGAACACAAAGATCGACGAACTGGAGGTTCAAGCCAGGCTGTTTGAGATGCAGAATTGGAATACGAATCGAATTTTTGATCAGCTTGGAACCATCGAACCATCTTCCTGTCGTTGACATGTGTTTTTGAAGCATTGTAATGATGAAGGTGAAGCAAGGATAGTGGCGAAGACAATTTATGATGCAAGTAAAGAGCTGGACAAGCATACGCTAGTTAGATGGAAAGGGAAATTTCCGACAGACCAAGAATTCTTTCATGAAACACAAGTTATTTTGAATATACATATTCTATAAAATTTGAAGCTATAACGTTTTTTTGGGTCGGGTAGACGGGAGAGATTTCTCTCTCCCGCCCCTCCACGGATCCGGACGTGCAGGATTTCCCGCATATTATGTTGGCGCCAACATAACGCATCCGGCTCTTCACGCTATGCCTTTGCCAATAAAGGCGAAATCACTCCCCCTTATTGATTCCCTGTGGACGCTTCACGGCATGGATTACTCCAGGCCGCGCAACACTCGGTTCCGGGCGCTGGCCGCTTACCCGGGCGGATTGGTTACCGCAGGGTTCCTAAAGAAGTTTCAGAGTCTTACTCATCCCCTCCTACCAGGCTTGGCCTGGCCCACCTGACCTCTGACTTCTGATCTCTGATCTCTGGTTACGTACCTTCTTCCCAGGAATTGAGATAATCGTTTTGTTCAGCAGTGAGGCTGTCGATCTTGATGCCCATGGCCTTGAGCTGCAACCCGGCGATCTGATCATCAATCTCGGGAGGCAGTTGCAGGACTTTGGCTTCCATCCGGCCTTTGTTTTTCACTCCGAACTCGCAGGACAGAGCCTGGCCGCAGAAAGAAGTAGACATGACTTCACTGGGATGGCCCTCGGCCGCAGCCAGGTTCACCAAGCGCCCTTCCCCCAAAACAAAGAGCTTTTTGCCGTCCAGGACATACTCTTCCATAAACGGCCGCACGTTGCGCCTGGATTCGGCCTTCTCGGACAGAGTTGACAGCTCGATTTCATTGTCGAAATGACCGGAGTTGGCCATAATGGCCCCGTTTTTCATCAGCTTCATGTGCTCAAAGCTGATCACGTGCTTGTTCCCGGTCACAGAGCAAAAGACATCCCCGATACGTGCGGCTTCGTTCATGGGCAGAATCCGAAAGCCGTCATAAGCGGCCTGCAGAGCCCGGAAGTTATCCACTTCGGTAATGACCACATTGGAGCCCATGCCTTCGGCTTTTAAGGCCACGCCCCGGCCGCAGCTGCCATAGCCGTTGACTACCACCGTCTTTCCAGCCCAAAGCAGGTTGGTGGCCCGGGTGATGCCGTCGATGGTCGATTGCCCGGTGCCGTAATAGTTGTCCACCAAATGCTTGGTCTTGTTGTCGTTCACGGCAATCATGGGATACTTCAAGGCATTGTCTTTTTCCATGGCCTTGAGCCGGATAATGCCTGTGGTCGTCTCTTCGCAACCGCAGATGATGTCCGGGATGAGATGGGCATGCTTTTTGTGGATCTCCGAAACCAGATCGCATCCATCATCTATGGTAATCTGAGGTTTGAAAGCGATGACGTTCTCGATATACCGGTAGTAATCTTCGGTGGTTTCACCTTTATAGGCCCAAACCTTGACTCCTTCGTCAGCCAGGGCCGCGGCCACATCATCCTGGGTGGACAAGGGGTTGCACCCAGTGATGGCCACATCTGCACCGCCGGCTTGCAGAGTGCGGACCAGAATCCCGGTTTCTTTGGTTACGTGCAGGGCCAAGCCCACCCGAACCCCCTGCAGGGGCTTTTCCTGGGCAAAACGCTCCCGTACTTCCAAGAGAGCTCCCATGTGCAGCTCAGCCAATTCCAAATTATTCTTTCCCTGGGCGGTCAGCCCCATGTCTTTGACTTCGTAGGTGCTTCCTTTGTCCATCTTATAACTCCTTAATTGAAGGTTTTCAGCCAGAAGACTCTCCCTCTTTATCTGCTACAAACATATTGATGCACAGACCGTTCTTCACTGAAATCTGATCCGTGCGTTTGAGGATGAATCCGGCATCATCCAACCACTGCCTGACTTCGTCTGTGGCCAGACCCATCCACGGTCCGCCGAAACGATCCCGCACATCAGAACGGTCGTGTTTGTCGAAATCCACCAGCACCAAGCGGCCGCCGCGTTTGAGTACCCTGCGGGCCTCCCGGATTCCGGCCGCAGGAACGGATAGGGTATGTAAGGCCATGCTGACCACGGCTGAATCCGCCTCTTCATCTGCCAAGGGCAAATGCTCAAGCTCTCCTAAACGAAGTTCGACTTTGTGCCCATTGTGGGCAAAGCGCTTCCTGGCTTGTTCCAACATCCGCGGCGAACTGTCTATGCCGATGATTCTTCGGGCTTTTTGCTCCAGCATCAATGCCAATTCACCGGTCCCACATCCCAAATCCACGGCCACTTGGCAGGAAGGCACCTCCTCGGCAATCATGGTATTGAGATCTATTGGCCCGAGAACCTCATGCTTGATCTGATCCCATTCCTGGGCCACATCCTGAAAAAAACGGGCCGTACGATCCTTACGTTCGGCATAGATGACCTCCGCCCGTTGCAGGTCCTGCTTGAGACCTGGGGCATTTTCCAGGTCCTGGCGCAAATATTCGATCAGGGCCTTGTTCTCTTCGTTGATGACTGCATGGTAATAGACAAAACTGCCATTCCTCCGAGATGTCAGCACCCCGCTTTCGGTTAGTATCTTCAAATGCCTGGAAATGCGCGACTGCCCCATTTCCAGTGCCTGTACCATCTCATTCACATTGAACTCATGGTGCAAGAGGAGGATGAACAACCGAAACCGAGTTTCGTCGGCCAGAGCTTTAAAAACCTTTATCTTATCCATAAATTTTCATATAAAGATATGCTGATATCCGTGCCACGGACATATAGATACACGCCGCCGCTTCCCTTGTCAAGGAAATTCACACCAGGCAGACGAGACTTTTGTTCTAATGTACAACTTCAAAAGACCCGATTTCTTTATCCAGGTACCGTCCCGGTATAACTGTAATCCTAGGCAGTTGATCCAGGGAGCTTTCATCCACCAGGAGCACGCAGCCAAAAACCGCTTCCAGATTCTCAAAGGTGAGCACGCTGCGGGGCGGACCCAAGCCGGCCACCTGTCCTTTGCGCAGGAGCAGTATGCGCTGCCCGTACAGGGATGCCAGGTTTAAATCATGGGCAGCCATGATAACGGTCAACTCATGCTCGGCATGCAGCTCCTCCAGCAGATCCATAATGCGCACTTGATGGGCCAGGTCCAGTGCAGAGGTAGGTTCGTCCAAAAGCATGATCTCCGGCTCCTGGCACAGGGCCCTGGCTATGAGCACCCGCTGCAGCTCGCCCCCGCTCAGCTGGCCCAGATACCGTTTCTGGAGATGCTCAATCCGGGTGGAATGCATGGCCTTCCTGGCCACCTGTATATCTCGTCTACTCTCCATACCCAACAGGCCCTGATGCGGATAGCGGCCCATGAGCACAGTTTCCAAAACAGTGTACGAAGTATTGACTGTTCCCTGCTGGGAGACCAAGGCCACTTTCCTGGCCATTTCCCGTCTGGATTGGGAGCGGATGTCTCGGCCCAATACCTCCACCTCGCCGGCCTCCGGGCGAAGGATGCCGGACATGGCTTTGAGCAGAGTGCTTTTTCCCGATCCATTGGGTCCGATGAGGACCAAGAGCTCACCCTTGGACACGGAGAAACTGACCGAATCCAGGACATTGACCTGGTCGTATCCGGCACAAAGCCCGGATACCCGAACGGCATTCCCAGAACCCATGTTCTTCTCCTCTGCCGCCTGTCGTTTTTGGTTTGTACGTTTCAGGAAGGTCTTTGCATGCTGCGGGCTTGCTATCAGAGCTTGTGCATTTCAGGTTTCAGATTTTCTCATGTCTTGGACCGAGCCAAAAGAACAATAAAGGCCGGAGCGCCGATCAAGGCTGTAACCACGCCCACAGGGAGCTGGCCATGAGTTGAGGCCAACCTGGCCACCAAATCACAACCGGTCATAAACATGGCTCCGCCCAAGATACAGGCCGGGACCAGCAGGCGATGATCCGACCCCCACAACATGCGCAACAAGTGGGGAATAACCAGGCCCACAAAACCCACCAACCCTACAAGGCATACGGAAGCGCTGACAGTGAGTGAAGTAACCACCAGCAGGGTTGCGGTGACCGCCTTGACATTTACTCCCAGGCTGTTCGCCGTATCCCGGCCGAACTGCAGGAGGTTCATGGGTCGGGCCAGGACAAATACCAGGACAAAGCTGGGCAGCAAAAGAAACACCAGCCCCCCAACCTGGACAATATCAGCACTGGACAGGTCACCCATAAGCCAGAACAAAATGCCCTGAAGCTTGGTATGTTCGGTGATGGAGATAAGAAAGGTGATGATGGCCGAGCAAAAGGCGTTGACCATCACCCCGGCCAAAAGCAGGCTGTTTTCCTGGATCAGCCTCCGCTTGGAGGTCAAAAGCAGGACCAAAAGCAAAGTAATCAGACTTCCGGAAAAGGCCAGACCAGCCACCCCGGGGAAAAAACGCAGGCCCAGCATCATGCCCAGCACCGCTCCCACTGCAGAGCCACCAGATACGCCGAGGATATAAGGCTCAGCCAGAGGGTTGCGCAGCAAGGCCTGGAAGACCAGACCACCCACCCCCAGGGTGGCCCCGACCGCTGCAGCCAGCAATACCCGGGGAAGACGGATCTGCCAGATAATAGTCCAGTGGACTGACTCTCTGAGGTTACCGGAGAGCACTGCCTTGAATACGGCCATAAGGTGCTCGCCTGTTGACCCCCAGGCCAGACCCAAAATCATGACCAAACCCAGCCCCAGAACCAGCCCTGAACATATCCAGATTATCCGAGACAGGCTTCCGTGGTGACTGACGGACTCAGTGGCATGTCCCTTGCTCATGGACGGATCTCGAAATCATCTCCGAATACTTGGGGTGAATCCTCATTTCGGGCCAAACCGGGATGAAACAGGCGGACCAGGACGCGCAAGGCCTTGACCAGTCTGGGGGTGGGTCGATTGAACAGACTGGCGTCCAGGGAATGTATACGGCCTCCGGCCACGGCCTCGATCTGAGAAAAAGCCTGCCATTTGTCAATTTCCGCCTGGACCAAATCCTCTTCCTGGCTCATAGAATTGATTAAAATGATATCCGGATTGAATACGAGGACATCCTCCCGGGAATAGCGGGGATACTGGACAGGACCAGCCGCAACATTCTCTCCTCCAGCCAGGGTAATAAGTTCATGAATAAACGTATCCCTGCCAACGGAAACAATGGGTGAAATCCCGATTTGAAAAAAGACCCGTGGCCGATGCTCGGCCCGATCCACAACATCACGCAGCTCTTTAAGCTCCCTGCGCATCTTCCCGACCACCTGATCGGCCTGCTCCTGGGCCCCGAGCAACCGGCCCAGTTCCTCAATTGTGGCCATAATAGCCTGCAGATCCCTGGGATCCAGGGCGTATACCGATATGCCAGTCCGTTCCAGCTGCTGTATCGTTTGATAGGGATTGCCGTCCTTGGTGGCCAAACACAAGTCCGGCTGCAAGCTGACGATCTTTTCCACATTGAGGTTGATATATGAACCGACGGAAGGGATATCCTTGACCTGTGGGGGATAATCGCTGTACCGGGTCACTCCCGTCAATTTATGGCCCTGATCAATGGCGAATATGCTCTCGGTAATACTGGGGGCCAAGGAGACTATCCGGTGTATCTCCTCGGGCAGGTGGACCTTTCGGCCCAATTGATCCATCACAGATCTGGCCGCGGCCTTTCCTGGTGAGCCAGGCTCGAGAAGGGCAACGACCACGATGACCAGGCAGAATAAGCCAACCCAAATGTTTTTCATATTTGATGTACCCAGCGGGATTTACCTGGAAAGCTCGAACCGGATAGGGACCTGAACCCAGGTATCCACGGGTTTTCCATCTTTTTCTCCTGGTTCAAAGCGCCATTTGCGCACAGCCCTGAGGGCACTTTCTTCAAACACGCCCTCCGGCTCGGCCTGCACAACGCTGAATTCGCTCACCCGTCCTTGATTGTCAACCAAAAAACGGACGATCACTTTACCTTCTACCCCCCGGCGCTTGGCCCGAAACGGATATGTGGGATTGACTTTTCGCACCAGCCTGGGGTGTGAATCGACTTCGCTCAAGGAGAATTTGGTGTCTTGCGCAGATGGCTCAGGTTGGGCAGGGAGTGCGGCTGGTTTCGACTTGGGTTGGGGTTTGGGGCTGGTCTGCATCTGTTGAGGTTCTTCGGGCTGGCTGACTTCGATCCGGCCCAGTTCTATCTGCGGCATATCTATTTGCAGCTCCGGAAGTTCGGGCTGGTTCGGAGGGGAAAGCTCCACTTGCTCAGGCTGGAAGTCCGGCTGCGGCATCTCTTTGGGCTCTTCTGGCTCCGGAGGCTTTGGCTCATCCTGGGAATCGGCCTGGGGAGGGCTTTTTTGCTGCAAGCTTACAACTGTTGGAGTCCCGGCCAAACGAGAGTTCTCAGGCTCTGCTTCCCTGATCTGGGATAAAAATGGAATGGTCAAGAAAATGAGCACATTCAGGCTGATAGTAGCGGCCAGAACCAAAGCGTGTCTGCGCCAACGCTTCCAGCCGCGGGGGTCTGCTGTGTGCAGCCATTGAGAGGACATGCCTGAAATCACCCCGGCCGGCTGGCGGCGACGGCCACATCCCGCACGCCGGCCAGCCGGCAGGCATCAAGGACCTGGATCACGGTCCCTGATCTGCTGTCTTTATCTGCGGCAATGACCACATTGGCCCCGGGGTTTTGCAATGAGAACCGCTCTACATGGGCCTGCACAGATCGAACGTCAATAGGCTTGCCTTCCATGTATACCCTGTTTTCAGAGGTAACCCCGATGATCAAAGTGGTCTTCTGGTCTTCAGCGCTCTGAGCCACTGGCCGCTGCACTTCGACCCCGGACTCTTTGACAAAGCTGGTGGTGACCAGGAAAAAAATAAGTAGAATGAAAACCATATCGATCAAGGGGGCGATATTAAGTTCCGTACTCCCCCTGGAACGCTGACGTGTACTGCGGATGCTGCGCATGTTCTATTCCGTATGCCTTTTTCCCTGCTGCCAGGACCGCAAAAAGGCCAGACAGAAACGCTGCATCCGGGCCTTGATCACCTCCGCCCTTTTCTGCAGCAGACTGCCCATAACCAGCCCGGGAACAGCCACCAACAAGCCGGTCTGAGTGGTGATCAAGGCCTCGGATATCCCTCCGGCCAGGGATTTGGCCTCTCCAGTCCCGAAAACGGAAATGACCTCAAAGGTGGAAATCATCCCGCAGACTGTACCCAGAAGCCCAAGCAGGGGTGCGGCCTTAGACAGGACCAATATGGTCTCTATATGCTTTTCTATCTTCCTGGCTGTCGGCCGGGTGAGCCGGTCCACCAATTCCTGTTCGTCAAAATTGTCCCCATCTCTGTCCAGATTCCAGGCCAGAAATACAATATTTTGCTGCCACGGTGCCCCCAGTTCAGCATTCTCAGATGCCAGCAACTCCTGCACCGACCGCTCCTGTCCTCTCCAGGCCATAAAGTCCAGGACCTTGAGCAAAATAAGCCACCACATCCATACGGAAATGGCCAGCAGAGGCCACATCACGCCCCCGCCGCTATCCAAAAAGGACCAGGTCTGGAGGAGCAGGTTTTCAAACATACAACCGTTTTGTACCCGTTCCCATCATTGAGTGTGTCCCTTGTGTCCCGCGGGCAAAATAGTATTTGCTTCTCTGCCTTCATGTCCTTGTTTGCTTAACACCATCAAGGAGAAGGCCGCCCCTTTTTCCTCCATATCTGCAATGATCTTGTCCACCCGTCGGTCCAGGAGATGGTGCAGAAACATGATGGGTACGGCCACTCCCAACCCGATCTGAGTGGTGATCAAGGCTTCGGAAATCCCTCCAGCCATGACCTTGGGCTCTCCGGTCCCAAAGACAGTAATAGCTTGAAAGGTTGAGATCATTCCGGTCACAGTACCCAACAAGCCGATCAAAGGAGCTATGGCTGCCAGAACGTTTAAGGTAGGTAAAAAACGTTCCAGCCGCGGCATCTGGCTCAAAACACCTTCCTGCAAGGCATTTTCCACCACTTGCCGGCTTTGGCCCACATGATTCAAGGCCTTGCCCAGGACCCGGCACAAGGGGGAACGCCTGTTTGCGGCACATACCTCCCGGCACTGCTGCCAATCACTTTTCTCTGCCAACTGGGTTATCCGGTCCATGAGCTGATCGGAGTTGGCACGGATGCGGAGCATGAAAACCATTCGTTCCAGAACCAGAATCAGGGCCAAAGCGGCTATCCCGAACAAGGGCCAGACTAAAAATCCCCCGGCCCGGACCCACTCTCCCCAGGTTTGCTCCCTGGACATGTGGGTAAAGGCAGACCCCTTGCTGATATCTAGGGGCACTGTCTCACTCTCGCCAGACATAAAGGCGCGCAGATCTCTTTTGACCAGCCAGGACAGGTTCCCGCCCGCTGCCCTGAACTCCCGGCCTTGAGGGCCGGGTTGCAGGTATCCAGTCCCCTGTTCTGAATGGTAGAGAGCTGCCAAGCCACCGATTCGAACCAAGGTTCCTTTATGTTCTCTGCCCCCTGTATCAATGTACGGGCCATGAAAACGCTCAATCCGCCGAGACCGGTCCATAATCGCAAAGCTGCAATTCACTACAGAGCGTATTTCATTCATTCGGGGCAGTTCCTGGCGGTTGGCTACCTTGATTAATTGCTGCCTGTATTCAGGCAGCAAGGGTCCCAAAGGTGTTCTTTGCAGGAGTTGATGCAGGTTTTTGGCCGCAGACACCAGGCTGCCCTGGACCTCTTCCACCTCTTCCCTTTCAGCCTGCAATTTTCCCTTCAAAGCACCTTCGTTTTCTTGCAAAGATCGTAAACTATTTTTTTTATCTTTGAGGTTTGCTTTGAAGCCGGAAACCGATTCCTTCAGCTCCTCAAGCCTGGACTGCAGTTGGTTTTTGTCCTTCTGCAACAAGGTCTGGGTTGCAGAGGCATCCTGGTCGATGTCTGCAGTGCGTTCCCGAATAGTCTGTCGTACTTCAGAAGGGCTCGGCTTTTCGGCCCCAGCCGGGGATCCCAGGGGCAAAAGCAAAAAAAGAGTCAAAAGAATATGCAACATGCCTTGGGTCCTGTTTTTACTGCTCATTGTACTCTTCAGGCTTCCCCAGGGGGAGAGTCACCAGTTCAGCCACTCGCCGCTCCTGGACGATGTCCACGGCTTTCTGCAGTTCTCTGGCTGTTTCCAGGGACAGGGACTTCCAACCCTGGCTCTGTTCATCCCACATACCGGCTGTATTCCCGTCCTGAGAGACATAAAAGAGACCTACCCGTCCGATACGCACCAACTGAGCCCGGATTTTCGTCTTTTGCCCATCCAGCTCCCGCTCCGTCACTTCGATCCGGCTTCCATATCCGGCCTCTACACTCAGGGCTTCTAAAACCCGGCGCAACCGTTCACTCAGAGTGACCCCATACTCGGTCAAAGACTGCTCCATGAACTTCAGCCTGTCTTCACGTTCCTGGGGCAGAAAAGGGAGGTCGTCCGTAACTTCTTCCTGAAGCCTCTGGACCACTTCAGCCAGATACGGCTCCAATTCCATCCGCAGGCTCTTGGCCACCTCTTCCTGCTCCTTCAACCGGGCAATGGCCTCCTCTTTCTGCTGTATATAGGCGGCGTGCTGCTCATTTTGCAGCTGCAGCCATTTCTTTTCCGTCTGCAAAGACAAAATCTCCTGGACCAGGGCCCGCTTTTCTTTACTCCAGGTCTGGACCTCTTCCTGCACCGCTTGCTGCTTTTTTAAAGCCTCCCGCATGGGTTCATCCATGTCCTGGGCATGCAGGGCGGCGAAAAGGCTCATTGTCCAACAGACAACCAAGGTCCCGAATATGAGCACGAATATGTTCATGAACTTCATTGCATACACCTAGGAATGTTGCGCAGTAGTATGATTTGAGTGGATAATGAAACCCTTGGCTGCAGTCGAGTCGGTCCTGGACAGGCCGGTATGGTCTCCGGCCAGGCGCACCTTCCGCTCAGACTCCAGAATCCGTTCGACTGTTTGCAGGCATGCAGAGGCCTGGGCAGCGGTTTCCTCGACTTTCCGGGCCCGGGAAAAGGCCTCCTTCGCTCCACGCCAATCCTGCTCCTGCCAGGCCGCATACCCGGCCAGGAGCCAGGCCCGCCCCCGCAGTTGAGAACTTGATCCAGCAGCCTCAATGGCCGCCTCCCTGCACCGGGCATACCTTTCATGGGTATAGAGCAGATTGGCTTTGTCCAGATGCCAACTCGGATTGTCTTTTCCGCTCAGGGCCCGGTTCATCCACTCCACAGCCCGATCGATACGCAAGGCCTGTGCATAGAACCGACCCATGCGCCAGCAGTGCTCCGGCTCCGGATTATCCGTTAAGCCTTTGTGCATGGCCTTCACCGCCATCAGAGGCACTCCGGCCGTAGCATACATGGAGGCCAGATCCCTCCATTTCTTTTTCCCCGGCTGAGTCAAGTGATAGGCCAGTTCCAGGGCTGACGCGGTCCCCAACACATCGTTCTGCCGGGAGCGGATATGGGCCAGGAGTTTCCAGAACGTGGAATCGTTCGGTCGTCTTCTGATCAGGCCCTGCACATGATCTGCAGCCTGCTTCCATTTCCCATCCTGGACCAGGGAATAGACCAGAAGCTTCACCCATTCGCTTTTCGTTTTTTTGGTTGCAGACAATAGACTGAGCATAACCTGCCCTGCTCTGGCATATTCCTTGGCCTCATACCAGGCAGCCCCGGCTTGATACAAAAGCTCTTGGGGGCCGCCCTGGGCCGATGCCCGCTCAAAAAGACGGGCAGCCTGAGACAGGAGTCCCGCTCGCCGGCTGGTAACGGCATAATTGCGGAGGATAATGACGTTCTCCGGATAGAGTCCGGCCGCCCGGGAATAGATATCCAGGGCCGCCTTTACCTGTCCCAGCCCGCTTTGGGCCTGGGCATACAGCACAAATACGGAGGACGCCGGCCGCTCATGTTCAAATATGTAGGGCGTGAGAATCTGGATACACTCCTGATATTCCTCTTTTTCCAGTTTCTGATGTGCATCATAGGCCAGACGGTGTTCCTTGAGGGTCTGAAAATCAGCCCCCAGGCCATGAACGGCCCACAGGGAACACAGCCCACAACATACCAGGAATACAAGCCACGCTTTGCATACAATGCGCATGGTTTTTATTGCCCTTCGTAACACGTTTATTGTCTTTGTATGCACACAAAGGACTGATTACTTGTCTTTGTATGTAATGTCAAAACGAGAAGCACCAACCAGATCACCAGGCTGGTTATGAAAAAAGCATATACTATGAAGAATGCGGTGTGGAATGGACTGCTGACCACTTTTATCCGAGCTTCAACTCCCTGAGAGCTATATGCAAAGCCGCGCAGGACGATATGAAATCCGGCATGGTGAAGGGGCTGAAGCATTCGGACATGGCCTCTTTCAACCACTTGGCCCTGGTGAGATAAAGCAATGTCCACTCTGTTTGCCTTCAGGTCAAAGCTGTCCCTGGTCATGGCCCTCCTGGCCTCCAGCTTATCCAGCCGGAGCATCTGGGGGTCGTCGACATAGATGACCTTCTTGATGTGCACCTTCCAGCCTGAACTCAAGAGCACAACGTCTCCAGCCTGGACCGTTTGTTTCGGATATTTTTCTCCAATCATCGTTTCCAGCCCATGCACGATCATGACCAGACCGAAAAGGATATGCATGGCAATAAAGATCCACAAGCGAAGCCCTTGGGCTTTATGCCTGTTCTGGATCCGCTTCCAGAGGCAGGCAGCAAGATTCACACCCAGAATTGCGGCCAGAAAAACCAAAGCTCCCAGCCACAGCAAAACCCAGGGATATCCGATTCCTCTGCTTCTCAGCCAGTCATAGACCAGCAAGGCGTTCATTCCGGACAGTCCGTCCTGGAAAGTGGGCCAAGAGGCAGCCAAGCTGCCCAAAACAAACCACATAACAAGACTGACAAGCAGCCACCAGGTCAGCTCCAGAGAACTGAACCGCTTGAAGACAAACATGATATCAAATACCAATATATTCCTGTGATCCTACAAATCATTTATTTTAAAAACTTTCACCTTTTGTTTGAAACAAAAGGTGAAAGTTTTTAAGGGAGCATGATAGCCAAAGCGGCAGTCAAGGAGCACAAGCTGCCGGTTCCTGCTTTGAATGAGACGCTTTTCCATCCCTGGGGAATATGCAAGGGCAGCATGAGAAGCATAAACATGGCCGCTGATTGAAAGAAGTTGCTGCTCCAGTGCCAGGTATCTCCCCAGCCCAGCAAGGACCAATACGAACCGGAAAGCTCAGAACCCAGAAAAACCAAGCCGGCCAGGATGAGGCTGATTTTGGCCATGCGCAGGGCGTCCGATCCGTTGTGGGTGCCGCTTTTCAATGGCTGGGCCCAAACAGAGGCAAAAAGGAGAAAGGCAATGAGCAAGATGCCCCCGGCGGTCAGACGGAGTCCAAAGAACAGCTGGACCGGCCAGACCTGATACATATAGAAGTCATGATGAAAGATCCCTAAAACGGGCATGGCCAGTCCCAGAAGGAGGGCCAGGATCCCATTTCCCCAGGTCAGCACTTCGTGTCCCGGATTCCTGAGACTCAGCCCAACCAGACAGGCGGCCAGGACCAGGGCCGTATGCACGCATGTCTCGTACTGGCTGTAGACCGGAAGACGGTGCACAAGGGACCAATTGATCATGGCTGTACAGGCCAGCAGGATAAAGCCCAGACCGGTCAACCTCCGCCCAAGTCGCATTCGTCCCAGCATATGAGTCAGAAAGGCCAGCAGATGGGCAAAAAAGGCCAGGACAGGCAAAACATTGATAAGTACACCGTTCATTGCAAAGAGACTTGAAAGGTATGGCATGTCAAGATTACAGGTAAGTTTTGTCATACTGAACGAGTCTTGGAGTGAAGATTTTCTCCAACACCTGGTCCAAGCTGTGCGCGCTTTCAAGTTCAAACACCTGGGCCCGGACCTGGAAGGTGTCCTGGACTGCCTGGATCAGAGATCGGCGGACCACCCAGATATGAACCGGCCTGGACAAAGACAAAAGACCGGGTAATACCTGGGCCCAACCGCCACCCTTCAACTCCAGGGGTCCCACCTCGTCCACAATGACCAGGTCTGCATTCCGGCATCTGTCGACCGACAAGGCCTCTTTGCCCTTGCGCACACCTTCTGCGTCAAACATGTAAGGTACGGGTCGCAGTCCCTGGATTCGTCTGGAAAGGACATAGCTTCGACCTGTATCCACTTCCAAAAGGTCAAATCCGGCCCGACGGCCCTCGGACCATAATCCGGGGCAGACAATGCCGGCCACATGCAGGCCCTTGGTCCTGGCCTGATGCACAAGCTCCAGAACCAAACCGGTCTTACCCGCATGCTTTTCTCCGGTCACAAAGATCATCCTTCAGGCTCCAGACCGGGCATGAAGTGCTTGATACCCGAGCTCAGCCGGGATTCCGCAATGGACATACCGTACAGGCGGCCAAGACGCTCCTGGGTCAACACTTCCTCTACCGCCCCCTGCTCTATTGCTTTACCCCCATCCAAAAGAACAACCTGGTCGGCAACCGCAGCCACTGTGTTCGGGTCATGCATGGAAGCCAAAACTGTCAGTTTTCGCTCCCGGCATAGATTCCGGATCTGGTACAGGAGACGGTATTGGTTGTGAAAATCGAGATGGTTGCTCGGTTCGTCCAGAAGCATGACCGGGGTCTGTTGGGCCAGGGCCCGGGCCACAATGGCCAGCTGACGCTCCCCGCCGGAAATTTGATTCACCCGCCGTGGGGCCAGATGTTCGGCATTCAGGAGCTTCAGAGCCTGCCAGGCCAAATCTTCGTCATCAGGACCGGGCTGGCCATACAGGCTGAGGTATGGATTGCGGCCCATGAGAACCAAGTCGAAAACAGTAAAAGGAAAAATCTGGCCGGATTCCTGAGGCACCAAGCTCATGCACCTGGCCCGCTGCAGGCCGTTCCTGGTGGACACTGGTTGTCCGTCAACGAAGATCCGGCCCTGGCTCGGGCGCAGGATACCGCATAAACAATGAAGGAGGGTGGTCTTTCCCGAACCGTTGCGGCCCAAAAGGGCGCAAAAGGACCCTTGGGGCACCTCCAGATTCACAGCCTGCAGGACCTGGGCCCCATTGTAGGCATAGGAAATATCCCTGCACATGAGGCTCACAGCCACCCCCTGGCCCGGTTGCGATATAAGAGGAAGGCAAAGATGGGGCCGCCGATGAGAGAAGTCAGTATGCTTACCGGCAGCTCAGCGGCGGTCAGGCTGCGGGCGGCCAGATCAGCCCCCAGGAGAAATGTGCCGCCCATGATTGCAGTGACCGGGAGCATGACCCGATGATCCGGCCCCACCCAGGTCCGGGCCATATGGGGAATGACCAGACCGATCCATCCGATCTGGCCGCAAGCGGAGACCGTGACCGCGACCATCAAAGAGCTGATTGCGATGAACATGAATCTGTACAGCCGAGGATTGAGCCCTAAAGAGGTGGCCTGTACATCGCCCAGGGAGAGGACGTTAAGCTTAAACCGGAGCAGGTGAATGATTCCCAGACCGGCCAGGACCACAGGAGCTATGAGTTGGACATCGTTCCAGGCCGCCCGATGCAGGCTGCCCATGATCCAAAAAACAATGGCCGGGAGCTGGCTGTAAGGATCGGCAGTATATTGCAGAATCATGAGCAAGGCATTGAACAGAGAGGTGACTACCAGGCCGGCCAGGATGAGGACCAGTACCGGCCGTACGGCTACTGTCCGGGCTATACCGGCAGCCATACCCACAGCGCTCAGACCAAAAAGAAATGCCAAGAAACGGATAACCCCGAACTGGGTTCCAGGCAAAACAAGGCCCAGGGCAGCACCAAAAGCACAGCCGGCAGATACACCCAGAATATCCGGAGAGACCAGAGGATTGCGAAAAAGGCCCTGGTATACTGCTCCGGCTATAGCCAATCCGGTTCCAGTCAGCACTGCGGTCAGGCTCCGAGGCAGACGGATATCCAAGAAGACCAAGGATTTGGAGTTCGGTTCAAGACTTCCGCCCTGGAGCCATTGTCCGATCCAGCCCAGCATGTCGGCCGGGGTAATTTCCATACGGCCGATGAACAGGGAAAGAATAAAGAGCACCGCCAGGCCGGTTCCCAGGACCAGCCTTTGCCCCTTTGGGGTCATGGATTGGGTTCTCCAAGGTCTTGACTGGGAAGATGGGTGTGGCCCACAGGATGCTCGCCTGGCAGATCATCATCCAAATGACCGCCTATTTGGGTAAAGCTTTGACCGAACAAGCTCTGGTGAAAGGCGTCCACTTTCTGACTCAGAGAAATGTCTGCAAAACGTTCGGGATACAGCCTGGTTCCCAGCCACAACACTCCCAGGGCGGACAAGGGAGAGGGAAAGTCCCAGGGAGCCAGGGTGGAAGGGAAGACGTGGATATCCTGGTTTTGCACAGCCGGGAGGAGGGAGAAACGCTCCCTTTGCAGCATTTCCTTGGCCTGAGGGCGGATCATGCGGGAAAGGACAATGCTGTCCGGGGCCCAGGCCATGATCTGTTCCGGGGATACCTGCTTGAAATATCCGCGCAGGCTGGAGGCTGCATTGATTCCCCCAGCCCTTCGAATAATTACATCCTGGAGCATATCGGATGGGGCTGTGGATAAAAATCCGGACGGTCCGGCATAGTACACGGTTTTTCGTTCAGCTGCCTGGAGATCGTGAACCCGGTCCGCAACCAGATTCTGAACTCGATGCATGGCCTGAATAACCTGGTCCGCCTGGACCCCGTGCTCCAGAGCCCGGGCCAGCATGCGCAAGGTTTTTTCTATGGATTCAAATCTTTCCGGGGCGATAACCACTGCCGGACAGCCGGACTCCTGCAATCTATCGGCCAGTCGGATTCCGGTCTTCTGGGAGTAGAGAATGACCAGGTCGGGCTCCAAGCTGATGATCGTCTCCAGGTTGATGTCCTGGGATTTGGACCCCACACCAGGCAAATGGGCCAGCTCCGGAGCCACGGCCAGGCTTAAGGGATCATATCGGGAGGAACTGTCCACTCCGACCAAAGCATCTTCTGCCCTCAGGCTGAGAACGATCAGAGTGGCCGGCTTGAAGGTGGTGACCAAACGGGTGACTCTGTCCGGTATCTCCACCTTCCGGCCGGCGGCATCGCTGACCACTGTTTTGGCCTCAAGCCAACCCGCGCCCGGAAGGAGAAGGACGCAAGTAAGCAAGAGAAATGCTCTTTTCATAAGACATACGCTTGGCGTTCAATTGGATATTGCAAACAATAACTAAAGATGCGAACCCCAAAGTGGTCCACATCTTTAGAAGCTGGCTTTCAGGCCCAGTAAAGCGTTTCTTCCCGGTCCGGGAAAGCCGATTTCCGATTCATAATCTTCGTCAAACAGATTTTCGCATTCGATATAGGCTGCAAAGTGCTTGCCTATTTCCTTGGAGAGGCGGGCATTCACAGTGAAGTAACTGCCGGCATGGGTCATTTCCCGATCCGGATCTTCAGTTGTGGGCAGATCCTCGTATATCTTATCTACATAGATCCCTTGCACATCGAGCTGAGTCTCGATCATGGGGATAAGGGCCGATAGAGACAGGACATACTTGTTTTCCGGAACTCCGGCCACCTTATCGGTCACAGCCTTGGGGCTGGTATTTTCTGCATCGTTGTACGTATAGTCCAGCTTCACACTCATGTTCTGCACGGGAGTCAACTCAACACCCAATTCGAATCCATACATGTCCACGTCTTCAACATTGATGTAGACGGCTTCTCCGGTAAAATCATCTTCATAGTAATCCCTGGAGATCCAGTCTGAGATGTCGTGGTGAAAGCCTTCCACCCGCAAATGAACGAGATCGGAAAAAGAGCGCCGCACTCCAAGAGTATAGTTGATGCTCTGCTCTGAGGTCAGGTCAGGATTGCCTGAACGTCCTGAGTACAGCTGGTTCAAGGTCGGAAATCTGGTCTTTTTAGCTACTGAACCGTACAGCCTGGTGGTATCCGGCAGTTCCCAGTTCAAACCAGCCATGGGGTTGAACTCAGCATCTGGATCCGCGTCCTCCAATTCCCTTTGACCGGCAAAGAGGTCATCGTCGTCAAAAAAAGTCTCTTCGGCGTCGGTAACCTCGAACCAGTCATAACTTGCACCGACAACCGCCGTCAGGCCAAAATCGGCAAAGAATTCATGCTCGGTGGCCACCGAGCCAGTGGAGGACCTAAACACGTTGAAAGGCAGATTCTTTCCTGCCCGATCCTCGTGGGTGTCTATTTTATAATGGACGGCAAAATGTCCGATATGCCAGTCAAGGGCTTCAATGTCTGCAAAGAGCGATCCTCCATAATAGCTGTCTTCAAAAGTGCTGGTGGCGATCTTGTCGTTCAGATCCGGGTCAGTGTATGAAACATAGTCGTCGGTGTGATCATGATAAAAGAGCTTGCCCCGCAAGGTCATCCAGGGAAGGAACTTTTGCTTGCCGCTGAAATCAATACCCCAGTCATCGTAGTTTTCAAAGCGGGCCAGATTGGAGAATCCGGCATCATCGCCGCGGGTGGTGAAGACTCTGTATTCTTCGGTGTTGAAGGGCATGCCTTTCTCGGCCTGGATCATGTAGGCGCTGATAAAGTACTCTGAATCTTGGCTGGGGATGACCCCGATCCTGCCCCACAATGAGTCCTGCTCCAGGTCCGCGTTGTTCCTGAAGCCCCCGTCTTCAGTGACCAGGGGATCGCCCATAAAGGGACGGGCCGGCTGAGCCAGTACCGGGTCGTAATCATCGGACATCCTCCATCCGTCGGTTTCCCGCCGGCTGTAGCTCAGCCAGTAGTTGACCAAACCGATCTGATTTCCATGAGACAAGATAGTGCGATACGTATCGTTTTCCCCTACTTCCTGGGTGAAGTTGAAACTGGGTTCTTCTGTGCCCTGCTTGGTGACCACATTGATAACCGCAATCTGGGTATTGGCTCCGTAGAGGACTGAAGGAGCGTTTTTGGTGATCTCGATCTTGGAGATGATCTCTGAAGGAATTTGATCCAGGTTTAACTTGCCATAGTACGTCTCGTAATAGGGAATGCCATCTATAAGGAATAAGGACTTCTCGGTCCCAAAACCGTGGATGGAGATTTCCGGCTCATTTTTGGCCCCCCTGGTTACGGTGATGCCGGGAGCAAACCGTAAAGCCTCAGCCAAAGTCTTGCTACCGGTGGCCTCGATCTCCTGACTGGTCATCTCCGTGCTTATGGCAATGTCTTTCACTCCTGGCCTCTCCCCGGTCACCACCACCTCGCCCAGACGAAAAGCTGGTTCAGATGCAGGCTGAGCCAGCACCCATCCCGGGCAGAGCGAAATCACCAGGCACCCTATCACCATTGCCACTCTTGTGCTGCGCATACCTTCCTCCTTTTGCACCTGATTGCAATACCTTGCCAAAGACTCAAACCAATTCTGTCCCTTACCCTTCCTTCTCAAAAGTGTTCGAGCTCATCTGGACCCCGGAGATAACCTACAGCACAATGCCCAAACAGATTTTCTCCAGCCTTTAGCTTGACAAGCCCGAGCCCATAGGCACAATACATGTGTGCACCAGGAAATTGCCCTAAAGATCATCCAGCGTTTTGTATTCAGAACGGACAGAACATAGGGTGTGCACACTTAGTTATGTCAAAAATGACATACAATCTGCCCACTACAGGCGGAACAGCTTCGTTGATCCGAGCCTGCCAAAGTGTCTAACCAGCTGGTTGCAAATGAAATACTTTGTTCCAATACTTATGTCAAGGATGATATATGAACATGCAAAAAAACAACCCAGGACCATTTACGGTACGCTCGAAGGTTTGGATAGAAGATGCACACGGTGAGGTCGTGTTCGGATCTGGACGGTATCGTATTCTGGACGCGGTACAGCGCTTAGGATCACTCATGGCTGCTGCTAAGGAGCTGAACATGAGCTACAAGGCCTTGTGGGCCAGAATTACAGCCACAGAACGTCGTTTAGGTATGCCCTTGCTCATCAAGGGAAGTACCGGATCACGTCTGACACCGGAAGCAGAAGATCTGATGAAGCGCTTCAGGAGAGTGAATACTCTGGTTGTCTCTGAATGTGACGAAGTCTTTGCATCTGTTATCAAAGATGCCCTGGAAGGCGGTCATCAGCATGATGTCGAGTAAGGCAACTATATATGCTGCAGCTCAGGAACAGGCCGAAATTGCTGAGCTTGATCTGAGCCTCCCCCGCCGGCAATTCGGTATTGGCCACCTGCTATGTGTTATTCATACGAGTCTGGCTGTGGCTCGGCAAACGTATGCACCACTGAGGCTGGAAAGGCTATTTTCACCTCCTTCCCAGTGTGAATCCTCTCCTCTTCCACCGTATGCCTGGTCCAGAAGGCCTGAAATACCGTGTTGTGGACCATGATCTCCACCCGGTAATAGAAACCCTGGCAGTCAAGCTGGGTAATCCGTCCGCTCAGACTATTTTCATAAGCTGTTGTTTCCAAAGCGGCCAGCCGTATCTCTTCAGGCCTGACAGCCAGATGGGTATGCTCTGCCTTCGCACTGGGCCTGGTGTGAAATACGAATCCATTGACCTTGGCAATTTGCTTGGATACCTGGCAGGGAAAGACATTGCTCATGCCCACGAAAGAGGCCACAAATGACGACTGTGGGCGTTCAAAAAGATCTTCTATATTTCCTAATTGTTGCATTTGGCCTTGTTTGATGATCGCCCCCTTGTTGGCCAGAAAAAGGACTTCGGAAAAGCTGTGCGAGACCAGGATAAAAGGGATGCCCAGCTCCTGATGCAGAGTTTTCAGCAGACGTCTGGCGTCGTCGCGGAACATTTGATCCAGGGCGGAAAGTGGTTCGTCCAAAAGGAGGGCCCGGGGATTGAGCATGAGGGATCTGGCCAGTGCGGTGCGTTGCTTTTCCCCGCCGCTTAAGGTGGTCGGACTGCGGTGCAGAAGGTCTTTGAGCTTCAGCCGGTCCACAAGCAAATCAAAACGGGAGTCCCGGACAGGGCTTGGAATATGATGATATTTGACCCCGTAGAGAAGGTTTTCTTGAACGCTTAGGTGCGGAAACAGGGCATGGTCCTGATACACCAGACCCAGCTTTCGTGATTCAGGTGGGTATCTGGAAATGTCCTGCCCTGAAACCCTGATTGTCCCTTTGGTTACTGGCAAAAGCCCCATAGTGGCTTCCAGAAGGATGGATTTTCCGGAGCCAGTGGGACCCAGGAGGGCAAAAAAGTCTGAAGGCTGGACTGAAAATGAGATGTCTTGCAGTGAAAAGCCTGGCAAAAATACGGAGACCGAATCAATTTCCAGCATATACGGTATCCTTGGACCTGGAAAAAAGGCGCATGAGGACAAACAGGAAAAAGGAGATGATAATGAGCCAGACTGCCACCGGTTGCGAGTACTGCAGGCCATAGGCGGTGAAACGTTCGTAGATGAGAACCGGGGCGGTCATGGGGTGATAGGCCACAATGGCTATGGCTCCGAACTCACTGATGGCCCTGGCCGTGCACATGACCATGCCCAAAACCATGCTCCGCCAGGCTAGGGGCAGGGTGATCCGGACAAAAGTAGAGGCCATGCCCGCGCCCAGGCTCCTGGAAGCCTTTTCCAACCTGACTGGGATGGCTTCAAACCCACTCTTGACCGTGTTCACATAAAAGGGGAGACCGACAAAAGTAAGTACAGTGATTATCCCAACATATGAACCCATTATTTGAATTCCAATCTCGCTGAGAAAACGGCCGAAGGGATGATACCGTCCGGCCAGGCTCAAAATGGCAATTCCAATCACCGGATGAGGAATCATGATGGGCAGGTCCACCAGACCTTCCACCAGGCGCCGGCCTGGAAACAGCCGCCTGGCCAGAAGATAGCTCAGAGGTGTGCCCAGGAATAGACACAGGAGAGCCGCGGTCAGCGAGCTTCCCAGGCTTCGGCCAATGGCCTTCAGTACCTGGGGATCCCTGATAGTCTGCAACAGGTCTTCGATCCCTGAGGAAGTCAGCAACTGGCCCAGGGGGGCGGTGATGAGCAGGAGAAAGGGAAGGCTCAAAAAGAACAAGAGAGGGGAAAACCATCCCCGAGAGATGGAATGCATATTTTATGTCCTACTCCCAGAATTTGATGCAACAATCCGATTTAATTTTGCAATCAAAGTGACGGTATTGATTTTTACATAGTGGGTATCGAACAATTCGTAAGGGCGACTGGCAGTCGCCCTTTTGGGTATTCCAGCATCCCCGCTACACGTTTCATCGTGATCAATCCGGCAACTTTTCCCTTTTTTGCTCGCTTGGGGGCAAAAAATATGTCAGATTTGCCGAAGGCAAAGCCGACCTCAGGCGAGTGCAACACCTCGTGTTGCACTCGCCTTCATTTTATTTCTTGACCACAACCAGGTCTTTGAGTTCTTCAGGCAGGGCCTCAAGCATGCCCTGATCAGGAATCCTGGCCGGTACAAAAGGCGGTTGCCCCATTTCCTTTAATATTTGCAAGCCGCCCTGGTCATTGAGCATATATTGCAAAAAAGCCACGGCAGCTTCCGGATGGGCTGCATCATCGGTCATAGTCACCCCGTAGGTGATGGACTTGCCCTGTTTGGTAATCGTTGTTCCCGGCTCCTTACCCGTAACTTCCACATTGGCCTGCTTGTAGAAGGGATCATATTTGTAGTTGCCCAGATTGATATGCTCGTCCAGGGTTATGTATTGCAAATCGTGCTGCACAGCCACAGATAGATATTCCCATGCATAATCCATGTGACCTGACTTGAGGAGATTGACCAGCTCTACGGACTTGGGGCGGATGTTCTTTTTGGGCCGATTGGCCAAGAGATCTTCATACAGTCCATCAATGCCGTAGAATTTCTCAGTCAGCTGCAGGACCATCAAAGCCCGATAGCCGCAGGGATCTAAATTGGGGTCGGAATGTCCCCATTCGACATCCTTGCGCTGCAATATCTCATACCAATTCTTGGAATCTATTTCGTCTGCATAGCGGCTTTGATCTGTATAGGTCAAAACCAGCTCATTGCTGGCAAAACGGATGTTCCAGGTAGCATGCTCAGGGATAAGGTTGTTGTCGATAACCTTATAGTCGGCTGAGGCCATGATATCCGCCGGCTTTCCCACCTCGGAGATCATCCGGGCCATCTTGGTGCTTCCACCGACCTCCCTCTGAACATCGATTTGGGGATGGTTTTGTTCAAACTCCTTCTCCATTTTTTCCATGGGTACAGCCAGGCTGCCGGCATGGAAGATGACCAGCTTCTCCTTGGCCAGGGCCTGCCCTGAGCAAAGCACAAGCAATCCACCCAGACACAGAGCAAAAATCGATGATACTCTCGTATGCATAACATTCCTCCTTTTGAAAATGAGGTTTAATGGTACTTTTGGGCCTCAAAGGCGTCCTTGTACAAGGGCTGCCCGTACTGCTCCAGACCAAATGTGCGATACGCCTCCTGTCCCGAACCAAAACCGATGTGCCGCAGAAACTTCCGGGCCAGGGCATCGTTGGTCCCCGGCAGCTTCTGCGGATTGCCCATCAAGGCATGGTAGACATTGATCAGTATGGGATCGTCCTTGAACAGGACGGCCAGATTTTCCAGCCTGGCCTCTTTGACCATAAAGGTGCTGGAGTCGGTCATGAAGTAGCCTGAGTTCTTATCAGCCTTCATCAGGGTCGGCCCCATGAAGTCATGGGTCTTTTTGTACCACTCGCCCTGAGGCTCAATCCCGGCCAGCTCCCAGATATGCATCTCCTTTTTATGCGTTCCGGAGTTGTCCGCCCGGGAGAAAAAGGGGGTCTTGGCCTTGGCGATCATGGCATACGCCTCAGCAGCAGAACCCGCGGTTCTGATCTGGGCCGGATCGGTTGCAGGGCCGACAATAAAAAACTGATTGCTGCCCAGCAGAGTCCTGCCTGTGGCCCATCCCTGCTCCACCGCTTCCTGTTCAGCTTGCGGGGCATGGACCATGACCACATCCACCTGTCCATCCTTCAAGGCCTGCAACGAGGCTCCGCTCCCCCGCTTCAGCCACTTGATCCTGCAGTCGTTCTCCCTGCAGAAAGGCAGACCGATTGCCTTGAGCAGCCCCAAAGCACCGGGGCTTCCGGTGGCAACACGTAGAACCTGATCTCCCTGCCCATAGACGGCGTTGAACTGCACATTCTCTTGAGCAATGGACTGAGATGATCCGCCAGCCAAAAGTAAAAACACACTGAACAAAAACAACAGATACACATTCCAGCGCATAAGGACCTCCTTTGGTTTTTCATTTTCATCATCAACGGGATTTCCAACACCAACTCAATCTGCTACCCCACATAAAACAGAGTAAATCGTAGGGAAATACTGTCACAGATGGAGCTTCAGCGGGAAAAGTAGATTAAGAAAATTACAATATTATTGACCAGTCATGGATATGTCAAGCTTGCCTATTCCCGACCCATTCAGTCTGACATGGATAGTATGATCTTGAAGCTACTTAACATTACATATATACTAATAATTTAGGTTGATATGTATGCTTAAATTTCCACCTGTTGAGAGGAAACAACTTGTATTTTAATCTAATAATAAAACAGGTATTTGTCACATTTGACACATGTCAAAGTTCATATTATGCCCCTCCCTTCAGCACGTACCATCCACAAGGAGGACACATGAACAGAACCCTGACCATGAAAGGACTCGCGGCTGGCTGTTTCCTGGCCCTGTTAGCGGTAACGGTTTACGCACAGGATCCGTCAGATGACATCTTCGAGCTTGGAGAAATCGTTGTATCCAGTCCAAGATCCATCTCTGAAGCTGTGGGCACAGTCCAGGTGGTCACAGCCGAGGAAATTCAAAGGACCAATGCCAAAAGCCTGGACGAGGCTTTGGATTTGGTTCCCGGCATTTATGTCCGCAGAGGGAAGAAAGGGGTTCCACGCATTGATATGCGTGGCATGCGGACCAGGCAGGTCGAGCTTTTGCTCAATGGCGTTCCTATCAATTCAAGTTATGACAATCAATTCGATCCCAGCTTTATTCCCGTGGAAAATATCGCGCGGATCAAAGTCACCCGGGGTGGGGGCTCAGTCCTCTATGGATCCGGTGGCAATGCCGGGGTAATCAACATCATCACCAAACGTGGTGCCCAAGGGGTGCACGGTTCCGCATCTGTGCAGGCAGCTGAAGAAGATACCTATTTAGGGCAAGGCACTTTTTCGATGCGCAACGAGAAAGGCAATTTCTTTGTAAGCGGCAGTTCCCTGGATCAAGACGGATATCCCTTGGCCGACGACGCTGATTATGATTCCAATTTGGAAGGTGGGGACGTTCGGGAGAACAGTGATCGTGAACGAAGTTCCTTCTTCGCCAGCATGGAACTGACACCTACCCAGCGAACCCAAATCGGCTTGAACGTGGACTTCGAAAAAGGAGAGTACGGACGGCCACACGAAGTCTTTCTGGATGAATACACTGACGCCAAATTCAAAAAAGGTGATTTCGACCGGCTCACGTATGAACGGGTCAACGACCGGACAGGCATCGGTGGCCAGCTCGTTCTGAGTCATGACTTTGACTCTCCTCTTTCTATTCGCACCTGGGGATTTGCCACCAAGCTCGATGAGACAGTAGACCGATATGATGATCGGACCTATACCACCCAAAAAAAAGGAAAACGAACGGACAGCACAACCACCAGGTTCGGCTTGGCTGGTCAGCTGGGCTATGATCTGAACGATCTGGGCGTAGCCACCCTAGCCTATTCCGCTGAGCATGGAAATTGGGACAGCAAAGAGGAAAACTTCAAAAAAAGCCAAATAACTGAGCTGGACAAAACCAACGACTTGTGGTCCTCCTCCCTGCAATATGAAGTCACTCCGATCAATCGGTTGGGCCTTGTGGCCGGTCTCGGCTGGCATAGACAAGAGAAGCACAACGGAGAGAGCGAAAGCGATTACAGCTACCAGCTTGGCACGTACTTTGATGTGACCGATGAGACCAGGCTCAAATTGAACCATGCCCGCAAAATTCGGTTTCCGTCCCTGCGTCGGCTCTACGAGGGCGATAAAGCCAATGAAGACCTGCAAGCCGAAACCACCTATCACTATGAAGCCGGTGTGGAGCAGGATATCCCAGGCTGGCAGACCACCCTCGGTTTGACAGTATTTCACGTCGATGCCCAAGACTTTATTGAGAGCATCAATGATCAGCCGTTCGAGAACCAGGACAAATATCGATTCCAAGGGCTCGAGGCCATGATCAGTTCCACAATTATGCCCAATCTGGACTTTGAGGCCACCTATACCTATCTAGAATCTGAAAATCGCTCCTCAGACCGCAATTCCAGTAAACTGCAGAACAGGCCAGAAAACAAGGTCTCAGTAATGGTCTCCTATGCCTGCCCCTTTGATACTCGTATTTCCGCCTCGTATCTGTATGTTGGAGAGCGATACGATTTCTCCAAAGTCGATCCATCTAAGACCATTACCTTGGATTCCTATCAGGTTGTGGACCTCAAAGTGCAAAAAACTCTGTTTGGTTCCGGATTTGATGTCTATGCCGGAGTGGATAATCTCCTGGATGAAGCCTATGCAGAGAACTACGCCCTGCCCAGACCGGGAAGGACCTTATATGCAGGGGTCAAGTACGCATTCTGAGGCAATACCCAGTTGAAAAGGTAACAATGCGCCTGCGGACCAGAAGCAGGTGCATTGGTACCTTTCCTTGAAACTGCAATTTCCTTCCATTTTAGGTGGAAATGCCCCCTGTCTTGCAGGCTTTATTGTGAAACAGACCCAAGATACCACAGCTCCGGCCTCTTTACGCCCTGTGATCAGCATTGACGACCTGACCATCTCAGTCCCAAATGCAGGGAAGAGCATTGTCCGTAATGTCTTTCTCCGGATCCGGCCTGGGGAGTGTCATATACTGCGCGGACCGACAGGAAGCGGCAAGTCTTCCTTGCTTAAGGCCCTGGCTGATCAACTCCCCCCTGATTGGGTCCATGGAAAAATTGAGGTTAATGAGCCCTATCCAGCCGTCATACTTCAAAACCCTGAGACACAGTTGCTCAGCCCGACAATCGGTGGTGAATGTGCATTCGGCCTGGAAAACCTGGGCTGGACGGTTCCGGCCATGGAAGAGATGGTTGATCGTGCCCTGAGCGCAGTTGGATTGCACCTGCCATGGAACACTCCAACCAGGTCCCTGTCAATGGGGCAAAAATACAAGCTGCTTATTGCCGCCTTTCTGGTCAGGCAATGCCGGCTCTTTATACTTGATGAACCCGGGACCCAATTGGACCGGGAGGGGCGACAACAGCTGGCCGATTCCCTGTTGGACAGAAAAGAGGCCGGATGTGCAATCCTGCTTTGTGAGCAAAGCCCTGCTGAATTGACAGATATTGCTGATTATATCTGGTCCCTGAATAAGGGCCGGATCATCCCCGAGCCATCAGTCACCCCCTCTGCACTCCCCCCGCCTCCTCAGGGCAAGACATCAAAACATGAAAGCTCAGCAGTGATCGAGGCTCAGAATCTTCAAGTACAGGGAGCTCCTGGAATCCCTCTCATTCGGAACGCCAGCTTTGTTTTGGATCGGGGCCAGTTTTTGCTTGTCACCGGCCCCAATGGCAGCGGAAAATCCTCGCTCATCCACTGCCTGGCCGGGTTTCGCAATACTATGGCAGGCCGGTTGCTTGTCCTGGGGTCTCCGCCCAAGCTATCCAGACTCCAGGGCATCCTGGGGCTGATTCTGCAAAATCCGGAACGTCAGTTTTTTGAAATATCTGTTGAGCAGGAATTACGTTTTGGCCTTCAGCGTCTCGGCTCCGATCGGGATGTCCAGGAAAAGCTCTGTGCCCACCAGATGGAGCGATTCGGTCTGTCCAGCCTGAGCACTCTTCCTCCCTGGGCCTTGAGCTATGGGCAAAAACGTCTCCTGGCCCTGGCCAGCGTCTTGGTGCTGGAGCCGCAGATTCTTTTGCTGGATGATCCCTGTGCTGGCTTGGATCTGGAAAATCGGTCTGTCATGCTTTCCATTCTGGAAGAGGAAATGCATGACAGGGGAATGACTGTTGTTTGGGCCGCTCACGAACTTCCCTTTGGGCACAGTCCGGACAGGCATGTGCACATCCATGGAGGCCGGCTTGAATCGGTTCAGTGAGCAGCACACATCATGTTCTTTGCCCATTCCACCTGTCTGGCCTGCTGGTCTGAAAATCGGCACAGCCACTGGCTTGGCTGCATTTGCTTTATTTTCCAGATCATGGGACCTGGCCTTGGCCAGTGCCCTTTTGGTCTTGGTCTTTATTCTGGCCTGCCGCACCCCTTTTCGTCCTGTATTGCGCAAGATGTGGCTCTTTATCCCTCAATCCGGATTCATCCTGGGACTGTATATTCTCCGTTTGGGACCCGGCTGGGCAGTGGTCTCCGAGGCCTTGCGCGTTTCCCTGCAAATATGGCTGGCCTTCCTGCCAGGCATCGTCCTGTACCACAGCCTGAGCTGGGCTCAGGCCAGACGGCTGGCCCACTTCCTGCTCCCCAGACAGACGGCCTTTGTTTTGTGTACAGCAGTGATCAGCATCCCTCTCCTTCTGCGGGAGTTTCAGGACATATACCAGGTTCAGCTCCTGCGCGGGGCCAGATTGAGACCCAAAGACCTCCTCCTGCCCAGCGGATGGAAAGATGTGGCCTCCAGCCTGCTTTTCCCAGCCGTGGTTCAATGCCTCAATGCCAGCGGACAAATCGCCCAGGCAGCTGAGCTGCGCGGATTTCCCGGGGTCAGCAAAGGAGACATCTGGCCGCATGACTGATCGCCAATATGACTTGAGCAATGCCCTGTTCCTTGGTTTCTGCGCGGTGCTGCTGGTGAGCATCAAGATCCTTTTCCGATGGCATTTGCACATCCCGGGGCATTCCATGCTTGTGGTCAGTTTCTTTCTTATCCTGGCCAGAGGGGTGGTGCCCGGAAGGATGCCGGCTTCGACCGTCGGGCTGTGGGCCGGCCTCATAGTCGTTGTCCTGGGACTGGGAAAGGGAGGCCCACTGCAGATCTGCAAGTACTTTTTCCCAGCTGTATGCGTAGATATCGGGGCCAGACTGCTTCCCAGCCGGACCCTCTCGGCATGGAACTGTGCGTTTTTGGGGATTGGAGCCGGCTTGGGTAAAACAGGGGCCAACGTTCTGGTTGACTGGGCCGTTGGGATGGAAACCGGCGTCATGTTCCTGCACTCCGGAATCAAGGGCCTTGGAGCCGTCCTGTTCTCTGTGCTCGGGGCATTGCTGGTTCCCCCTGTTCTGAACAGGCTGCGGGCCCATGGGCTTCTGTAATTCTCGACCTGCAAAGGAGAATGGTTATGAGATGGTATATTGGATTTGATGACACCGACACCCTGCATTCCGATATCGGGACCGGGAAGTACGCCAGATACTTCGCCCAGAACATAAGCTCCGAATTTTCTGTATGGGGAGTTGTCCGACAGCAACTGCCCCAATTACCGGGTATCCCCTTCACCACTCACAATAGCTCGGCCTGTGTGGTTGTGGACTCCGACAGCGGTTCAGCCTTGGGCGATCTGGTTCAGGCGGCCACCGATCATATCCACCGTTATTTTCAGGAAGGCAGCGATCCGGGTTTATGCATAGCCAGGGAAACCGACAGGACCCCTTCTTTGCAGAGCTTCGGCCGTTTATGCAGCGCAGAGATTGTAACCCAGGAGCAGGCCCGGACGACCGGGGCAAGTATCCATCTTTCCGGACATGGCGGAACCAACGACGGCATCATCGGCGCTTTGGCCGCTGTGGGGTTGACCATGTCCGGCTGGGCTGGGAGCTTTATTGATTATGCAGACATCCGTGATCTGCCCCCGCGGGTCTCCATACAGGAGGTGCGTGAGAGGGGTATTGAACCGGTTGCAGCCCTGCGAAAAGGAACCGCCCCCTATAATCGTCAAGCTGTAATCTGTCCCCGGGGCATCCGACCTCGTTTGTGGTCCGGCCGACCAGTTCTGCCTTTGCTTCAAAACGAAGATCTTGATTGGGAGCCAATTGAGTGGAGCAAGAAGGATATTCAAGGGTACAAATAGATGGAAAGCTGGCCTTGTCCAAAACCGGTGTCCCGGTTTTGGACAAGGCTCAATGACGGTCCTGAAGCTTTGCGCACTTTGCGAGACGGAGTGTTACGTCTTCTTGTTTTTTCTGACAGAATTTCAAGGGGCTGACGCCTAAAATGGTTTATTTCTGCGGCCCCTGGATGGGTTTTTCCCGATATGGGTAATCTTTCAGGCGGATATCGCCACGTTTATGGGGGTTGTCTACTTCTTTACTTGGATCCACCCAATCCTCCCATCTGAAGTCTTGGATAACCTTTGTCTGATAGCTGTCCTCAAGCGGGCGGCTCTGGATATCGTTTATATGCTTATACTGATAATACCGCATTAGATCCACTTGGTAAGGCGTGGGATTTCCGCCCGCCTTTTTGACCACTTTCTTCAGTTCCAAGACTTCATCCATATCCACTTCTGGGGTCCAGTCGATGGATTCCGGCAGCATAACCGGTTCGCCCGGAATATTGTTGATGCCCTTCTTCCAGGTGGCCAGAACGGCCTGCTCTGTATCCTCCCGGTACAGGATGATGCAATGGCCATAGCGCTTGTCTTTGAAATACCCCAGGTTCCCATATTGGATGCGGGCTCCCGTTAGAAAAGCGGTTGCGTCGGTCCAACAGGGAGATGTACCTGTGATCCCCCACAGTACGCTTCGATCTATGATTCCGTCCGGGAACAGGATCTTGAAAGCTTCATGACAGCAGCAGGCAGCGTGGGACAGCCCTTCGCAGTCATGACCATGAAACTTGACGATGTCTTTAATGGTCACTGTATAGGTATAAGGATAATACCGTCCCTGAGTCCCACGGGTGGCCAGAATCTCAAAAACCGGTGTGTAAGACTGAGCCACCATTGGTGCATACCAGGTCGGAGTCAGATCGGGTTGGGTGACCCCGGTTTCAATAAATATGTTTTCGCCCTGCACATAGGTTGGTTCTCCGCTCCAAGCGTTGGTGCAGGCCAGCAGCATGACACTCAGCCCAATAAACAACAATCTTTTTTTCATGAGAGTCTCCTTTGAAAAATGAAGGGTTCATAGGATATAGCTTCAAAGACACATTCTCAGTTATTATTTTGTTATGAATCATATATCCATGACCACAGATTGCACATAGTTCCCAGTTAGCCTCATTGTTAATTAAACTTGTATATATTAACTTTAATATCATATCCGATTGCAGCAGATATGTCAACAATGGCATGAACAGGTGCAAAGTCAGTGAGTGATTGTGGAACAAATGCTGCTTTGGGAAGAAAAAAATAAGTGCACTCTGCAACTTGTTGTGCCAGATTTGACATGATCACGTTTTGACTCTATTTTCGAAGGTTCCAGATGTCCTATCTTAATTGTCCCATTGTATTGTTTGAGGTCAATAAACAGAACAAGGAAACCTGCATGAAGAAAGTCAATCTGCGCATCAATGGCCATCCGGTCCAGGTGGCTGCCGAAGAATCGTTTGTACTATTGGATCTTATCCGGGACACCTTGGGCTTAACCGGTACCAAGCAGTCCTGTGACCGCAAAGGACAATGCGGAGCCTGTACCGTCATCGTCAACGGGAAAGCGGTCTTGAGCTGTCTGACCAAGGTCTCCGGTCTGAACGGGGCCGAGGTGATTACGGTGGAGGGCTTGGGTACTCCGGAAAACCCGCACCTGATCCAGGAGGCCTTTGTTCTGGCCGGAGCAGTCCAATGCGGATTCTGTACCCCGGGGATGATCATGGCCGCCAAGAGCCTTTTGGACCAAAATCTAAACCCCAGCCGGGACGAGATCAAAAAGGCCTTGCGCCGCAATCTGTGCCGGTGCACAGGATATACAAAGATCATCGAGGCCGTTGAGCTGGCCGGCCTTTTCCTGCGCGGAGAAACCACACCGGATGATATCCGTCCCAAAGCTGATACTGATGCCTTGGGCACCAGCCATCCCCGCCCGTCAGGCCTGAGTAAGGCCTGCGGCACAGCCCAGTTCACCGCCGATATCCGAATCCCAAGAGCCCTGGAACTGGCCGCCCTGCGCAGCCCCTACCCCCATGCCAAGATCCTGTCCATCGACCCGTCCCAGGCCCTGAACATGCCCGGAGTGACCGGGGTGATGACGGCCAAGGACATTCAGGGGACCAACCGCCTGAAGTTCGTTGTTCCGGACCGTCCAGTGCTCTGCGAGGACAGAGTTCGTTACATCGGTGACCCGGTGGCCGTAGTGGCGGCTGAAACCAGAGAGCAGGCTGTGGCTGCCCTGGACAAAATCATTGTGGAATACGAACAGCTTCCTGTTGTGTCCTCCCCGCAGCAAGCCCTGGCCGATGGTGCGGTCCAAATTCATGACCAGTATCCGAATATGTGTTTCCAGCAGCCCCAGATCAAAGGACATGCAGCTCAGGCCCTGGAGGAGTCCAAGGCTGTGATTGAAGCGGACTTCAAGACGCAGATCAATCATCAGGCACCTTTGGAGCCTGAGACCTGCGCGGCCTTCATGGAGGGAGAGGGCGATGACGCCCAGCTGGTGGTCATCGGCCGGAGCATCAATATCCATCACCACCTGGGGATGCTCCAGGAGGCGGTGGGCTGGGAGAATATGCGTTACGAGGAGGCTTATTCCGGGGGGCAGTTTGGTATCAAGCTGGAGATTTCATCCGAGGGCATCGCCGCAGCTGCAGCCCTCCATTTCCGGAGTCCGGTGCGCTACATACCTGATCTTCCCGAGTCCATGCAGATGACCTCCAAGCGGCATTCCTTCGACATGCAGGTCAGACTGGGGGCTGATGCCGACAATCGCCTGACCGGCCTGGATATGGATATGGTGGTGGACAACGGTGCCTACCACTCCATCGGAAACGTGATCATCAACCGGGCCATGCTCATGCTTTCCGGATCCTACAATATCCCCAATGTCAACTGCCTCTCCAGGCTGGTGTACACAAACAACCCCTGGGGCAGCGCCGCCCGGGGAGCCGGACCTCCTCAAGCCCACTTCGCCCTGGAGTGTTCCCTGAACATGCTGGCCGACAAGCTGGGTCAGGATCCTCTCGAGTTCCGAAAAATGAACTCCCTGCAGCCGGGACAGAGCAAGTCCACAGGCCAGGTGGTGGAAGAATGGCCCTTCCCGGAGCTGTGCGACCTGATTCGTCCCCATTATGACCGGGCGGTACAGGACGCAGCTGCAGGCTCCGAGGACCCGCTGCGCCGCGGCGTGGGCATGGCCGCCGGAGCCTTCGGCATAGGCAGCCCTGGAGACAAAGCCATTGCCGCAGTGGAGCTGGACCAGGACGGCGGAGTGACGGTGTACGCAGCTGCCGCCGATCCCGGCGAGGGCACCGATTCCATGCTCACCCAGCTGGCGGCCAAGAACATGAATCTGCCCCTGGACAAGGTCCGGCTGGAAACCCGAAATACAGACCTGACCGCGGCCAGCGGCCCGGCCGCCGGCAGCCGGCTGACCTTCATGGTCGGAGGTGCCCTGGTTGATGCTGTCAATCAGCTGAAAAAGGCTATGACCGAGGCCGGGGCCAATACCGCTGAGGATCTGCGCCAGGCCGGCAAAGAGGTGCGCTATATCGGCCGCAAAAAGGCCATGGAGGCCGGTCCATTGGATCAAGATACCGGGCAGGGCCCGTCCTTTGATTCCCAGGTCCACGCCATTCAGCTGGCCGAGGTGGAGGTGAACACAGAAACCGGTGAAGTCCGGGTGATCAAGATGACCACCGCCTGTGACGCCGGGGTGCTGATCAATCCTCAAAATGTGGAGGGGCAGCTCCAGGGTGGCATGGATATGGGCGTTGGCTATGCCCTGCGCGAGGAGTATGTAGCCGGAAAGACCAGAGACTGGAAGACTTTTAAATATCCGCGCATGCAGACGGCATTTGAGATGGAAACCCTCTTGCAGCAGACGCCGAGGAAACGGGGAAGCAACGGCGCGGTCGGGGTGGGCGAGATGACTATGGTCCCCACGGCCCCGGCGATGATCAGCGCGGTGCACAATGCCTGCGGGATATGGATCACCGACCTGCCTGCGGTTCCAGAAAAGATCAAAGCCGCTTTGGCCGGATGATAAGAGAGGGGCATGAACGCGGGGCCCGACCAATCATACCAGCGCAAGGTCCGCGATCTCCACGGTCGGGGTATTGTCTTCGACGGGGAGGATTTTTTTGAAGATCCGGATGACTGGAGCGAAGATATAGCCCGATTCATAGCCGCCGAGGCTGGTTTGCAAGAGCTGAGCCAGGAGCACTGGCAGGTGCTGTACTTTTTGCGCGACTATTACCAGCGAAACGGCCGGGCCCCATTGAACAAACATCTCACCTCCGGATTGGGGATGAGTATTTCCCGGATCCAGGCCCTTTTCCCCGGAGGCATAAAATACGGGGCCCGGCGTCTGGCCGGGCTGCCAAATCCCAAGTCCTGCATGTAAACAGATATGGATACTGAAGATTCCACGATCTATCTGGACCATGCGGCCACCACATTTCCCCGGCCGCCGGATGTGATCCAGGCCATGTGCGCCCAGTATGCCCGGATGGGCTGCTCCCCCGGCCGGGGCGGGTACGATCTGGCTGTGGAGGCAGGGGAGTTCGTGCTCTCTGTCCGGAAGCGGCTGGCCGGATTCTTTGGAACCACTGACCCGGAACGGGTCTGTTTCGCGGCCAATGCTACAGAGGCCTTGAATCTCGGCATTTTCGGCCTGACCCGACCCGGGATGCATGTTATTTCCTCCCGGCTGGAGCACAATTCTGTCCTGCGGCCCCTGCACCACCTGCACCAGTCAGGGTATATTGAGTATACCCTCGTGGACTTTGATGCTGACGGCTTTATCCACCCGGAGCACGTTTACCGGGCCATGCGGCCGCATACCGGCTTGGTGGTCCTCAACCACGCATCCAATGTCCTGGGCTCGGTGCAGCCCATCCCTGAGATCGGCCGGATCTGTGCTGAGCACGGTGTGCCATTGCTCATCGATACGGCCCAAAGCGCCGGGTATATCCCTATTGATATGATCTCCTGGAAGGTGAGTGCAGTGGCCTTTACCGGCCACAAAGCCCTGCTGGGTCCGTCTGGAATCGGAGGCCTGGTTGTTGGCCCAGATCTGGATGTGGCTCCCACCCGCTTTGGAGGAACAGGATCTGATTCCCACAGCCTGGAACAGCCCCACAGCTTTCCCCAGCGCCTGGAGGCCGGGACCCTGAATGTTATTGGGGTCATGGGGCTCAATGCCGGCCTGGAGTATTTGGACTCCATGGGCATGACTGCGAACCATGCCCGCAAGATGAGCTTATTGGCTCGGTTGCGCCAAGGTCTGGAGGCCTTGGATGGAGTCACGGTGTATGGATCCATATCCCAGGATCGGCATGTTCCAGTTCTGTGCTGCTCTCTGGCCGGCAAGTCACCCAGCGATGTGGGCATGATCCTGGATGGAGATCATGGTATCGCCGTGCGCACCGGCCTGCACTGCGCCCCGCTGGTGCATAGAGATATGGGCACGGCCCGGGAGGGAGCTGTGCGTTTCAGCTTGGGATGGAATACGACTGCAAATGACATAGACCTGGCCGTAGCGGCAATAGCAGGTATTCAGAAGGGAGCATGAATATGTCGGATTACTGCCGGGACTATACGGTGTTTTTCTCCCTGATGAGGTCTCTGGATCAGGCCTTCCTGGCCCGCCAGGGCCTGACCGATTGTGATGAGTCCGAGTGGGGGGAGCGTTTTTTTTCCAGGCTGGACGAAACCTATCCATCCTGGTCCGATCAGGCCAAAGAAGTGTATATGACCGCCAGTCACCTGCTCAATTCCTTTGCCCACCCCCATACCAGTCCCTGGACCTGTACCTCAATCTGCAACAAACCGGAGTCCCTGGTGCGAATGGTTGTATTGTTTATGGAAAGAACATCGGCCGATGTCGGTCGGTCGGGCTAGGAATTGGATTATATATAGAGCTCTTTACCTTGGCATCCCCGGCAGACGTTCCCGTGCTGGAGGGGATAGTATTCACCGCTCGGATTTCAACTCAATATCACCGACATGGCTAAAAAGCTGAACAAACACGAATCCCCTTCCCCTATTCCTATCTGCTGGAAACTTTCTGCACTGGTCAAGGCGCATACCGGTGTGCCATCTTTCAGGGTCCCATTGACTTCAACCACAACATTGTCCCTGATGACTTTGGATATGGTTCCTGGAAAGGCATTCGGAGAGCTTGGGCTCTCTGATAAATCAATCTTCTCCACATGGACCAGTGTGGCTTTGATTCTGGCTGTAGCCATCTTGCCCACAGCAAGATTGAGCCTGTCCATGCTTTGGTTGGTGATCACTGCCGCAATCAGATTGCCGGAGGATGTGGTCACAATCACTTCGCTCATGACCGGGCTTGAGTTCACCCTGCTGATCCGACCGTAAAATGTATTCCGGGCGCTGGTCTCCGTACCGTATTCACGCTGACAGTGCTGTTGGATAATCTGCTGCATGTCCTCTTCGCTCATATGGAGGCAGGAGGCAGTCATATCCGGGGTTGCGTTTCCAAGAAAAGCCTGGACAGCCCTCTCAGGCATGCCGTTGCGTAAAAGCTCCATAGCCCGGGAGACGCGGAGCACACTAGGTTTGAGCAGTTCCAGGGACAGACCGCTTTGTTTTTCCTGATCGTAAAATTTGCGCCTGACGAAACCCTGGTCCAGCTTGAAAAGTGATTCCCAATGTTCCGGACCTGATTCATACCGGTGGCAATACTCTTTGATGCGCTGGACAAGTACAGGGGGAAGAGGAATCCATCGTCCGTTCATGGGGTGCAAGCCATGGGGGATCATTACCCTGTTGGTGGTGTAATCAATATGCTCGTGTTCATCCAGGGAAAGGATTTCCCCAAGCTTGGCTCCTGTATACCTGAGCATCAAAAAAACGATGAATACCCGCTCCCGTGAACGCCGTATCCTGGCATCACGAGATCCTGCCACCCATTCCTGAAACGAGCTCTCCAATAGTTCCATCTGGTAAGTATCCATTGAGCACATGGGCGATAGGTGAACGTGAGACATATGACACGCGTTGTCTATTATTCGTGATAGTCCTGTGATGACCCTCAACAAAAAGCAGCCAGAAATGATAAGGAATTCTCATTCACTGGGATAACAGTGAATGCACAGATACCAACGGGAGCCAAGCCAAAAGCAGGGCTCATCAGTAACACACTTCAACCTACAAGGAGAGCATATGCGTTTGGTCATGTTTCTGTATTGTATCCTACTCATTATTCTCCCGTGTTCCAGCCAGGCAGCAGATCTGCTCTTGTATTCCGGTGCTGGATTGATGAAGCCCATGGAACAGCTGCGCACAGGTTTTGAAAACTACCGCAATGTGACCGTGAATGTCCATTACGCAGGATCTGGAGAGATTTTCGGACGTCTGGCCATGGGCCAATGCTGTGATGTCTTCATTCCCGGGGCCGACCGGTATGTGCAGATAGCCGCAAACAAGGGGCTGGTCCGGAAGGGCAGTGTGCGTAAGCTTGTCAAACATCTTCCGGTCATTGCTGTTCCAGTGGATAACCCTGCTCAAATTCAGACCTTGGAAGATCTGGGCCGACCGGGTGTCGAGGTGGCCTTAGGTGATGTCAAGGCCTGCGCCATCGGCGGTCTGGGAAAAAAGATCCTGCAGAAAAACGGCCTGTATGAGCAAGTCCACAAAAATACCGTGGTCTATGGTCCAACGGTCAATCAGCTTTTGCTGTATGTGGCCACCGGGAAGGTCGATGCAACCTTAATCTGGGAGGATTTGGTCTCCTGGGCTGAAGGCAAGGGCAAAGTCAAGGTCATCCGCATGCCCGCGGAAAAAAATATCATCAAGACCATCCCCTCGGCAGTGACTACGTGCTCTGAAAATCCTGAGCTGGGGTCGGAGTTCAATGCCTATATCTCGTCTGAGGAAGGGCTCAGTGTATGGCAGGAATGGGGTTTTGAGGCATGCCCGAATTGAATTGGTTCAAAGGCATCCTCATATTTCTCTCGTTTTTCATTACCCTTTTTCTGGCCGCGGCTATAGGGTCGATTTTTTTCATTCCTTCTCCGTCCGAGATCTGGACCAACTTGTGGAGCGAGGAGATGCTCTTCTCGCTCAAGCTGTCTTTGTGGACGAGCCTACTGTCAACTATACTGGTCATGGCTTTTTCCGTTCCTATTGGCTACAGCCTGTCCAGGTTTCAGTTCTGGGGCAAGGGCATGGTCAAAACCATCATCGATCTGCCCATAGCCTTCCCTGAACTGGTGCTGGGGCTGTGTTTACTGTCAATCTTCGGCAATACCGCACTGGCCGATTTTCTTCAACATTTTGGAATCAAAGTGGTGTTCACCAAGCAAGGCATTGTGGTCGGGCAGTTCTTTACCGCCCTGCCCTATGCCATCCGAATCATTAAATCTACTTTTGATTACATAAATCCCAGGTTGGAGTTCGTCTCCCGGAGCCTGGGGTACTCGCTCTTTGAGACCTTTCTCTATGTGTCCATCCCCTTGGCCCAAAGTGGTTTGCTGGCGGCCATGATTATTGCCTTTGCCCGGAGTATCGGGACTTTCGGGACTGTCCTCATATTGACCGGAGGCTCGTATATGAAAACGGAAATACTGCCCATTACCCTGTATTTGAATGTATCCTATGGCAACATCTCAATGGCAATGACCAGCGGTATCGTCTTGGTTGTGGTCTCCTTTGTGGCTATTATGATATTTGAAAAAAGCGATGCACAAATATGACCTTTTTCAGTGTTCAAAATATCCACATCTGCTTAGGTGATTTTTCTCTTCAGGATGTCTCTTTGGGCATTGACCGTGGGGATTATCTGAGCGTCATCGGGCATACCGGAGCTGGCAAGAGCATCCTTTTGGAGAGCATCAGCGGTTTTTATCGGCCCCCAAAAGGACGTATCTTCCTTGAAGGCCGGGATATCAGCCATGTCCGGCCTGAAAAACGGCATTTCGGGATTGTCTACCAGGATTACGCCCTGCTTCCGCATTTTACCGTGGCTGAAAACATTGCCTATGGGCTGAAGAAAATTCAGAAAAAGGGAGTACAAGCCAAAGTCAATGAAATGGCTGCATCTCTGAAGATCGATCATCTCCTGCATCGAAAGCCGGATACCCTTTCTGGAGGTGAACAGCAACGGACAGCTCTGGCCAGGTCCCTGGTGGTGGAGCCCAAGCTTTTGCTCATGGATGAACCCTTTTCAGCCCTTGATCCGGTAACCAGTCAAAACATGCGCTTATTGCTGAAAAAGGTGATTCAAGACCAGCAGACCACTGTCATTCATGTCACCCACAATATGGATGATGTCTGGTCTCTGGCCAATAAGGTGGCCGTCCTGCATAAAGGCAAACTGCTGCAATGCGGCACAAAGGATACGGTCTTTCAAAAACCCATATGCCAACTTGTTGCGGATTTTGTAGAAACGTCTCTGTTGGAGGGCGTGGTGGTTGAACACAATGAGCACACCTGCATGATCCGGATGCGGGGATTTGATTTGCTTTCCCGGGATACGGCTGAACTAGGAAAGAAGGTCAAAGTGGCCCTCCGGCCGGAAGATATCGCCATCAGCAAAGAGCGGCCTTCCCATAACCATGCCAATGTCATTGAAGCCCGAATCAAGGATGTTTTGCCCCAGGGGGTCATGGGCACCCTCATTTTAGAGGTTGGGGATACCTTGATTCCTGTCCATTCGACCTCCAGCACTTTGAACCATCTCCATCCCTGTGTTCAGGATAGGGTGTTTGCCTGTATTCGCTATGATGCTGTCCGTATCGTGACTGAGAATCATCTGAATTGACCTAAAGGAGTTGAAAATGGCCTCATCAAGATTTGAAAGCTGTATTCCCATCCAAGATCTGACCTATGATCGACTGCAGGATATATTTCAACAGCTGCTCCAGGAAACCGGCCTTTCGGAGCACAATGTGACCATATCGGCCAGGTCTCTCACTCCGGTGGAGGCCATAGGCGATCCGCAACGAAGGGATTTTCCGCTGATCAAGGGCCGGGAGGTCATGCTGGAGGCCACTCTGGCCGGAGCCGTGGGCCAGGCCTTTACCGACATGCCCACCACCTTTGACGGGACGCTCAGGGAAGTCGGCGAGCTTCTCTTGACGGACAACGCTGAGCGCGGCGTGTTCATCGCCGCTCTGAATGCCCTTTTGCGCTCCAAAGGTTGGGTGGAGAAGACCATCCACTGCAAGAACGAGGAGCCTGAAGAATGCGCCAGCCAGCTTCCGCAGCAGGTCAGGAAGCTCGTTACCCAGCCGCGAATCGCATTCGTCGGCCTGCAGCCGGCCATGGTCGATCATCTGGCCAGACATTTCCCTATTCGAGTCACTGACATGGATGAGGAGAACGTGGGTACGGAAAAGTACGGCGTCATCATTGAACCTGCGGAGCAGACGGCTGAACTGATCGACTGGAGCAATATCGTTCTGGCCACCGGAAGTACGGTGATCAACAATACATACCGTTCCCTGCTCCGGGACAAGCCAGTCATATTTTACGGGGTCTCGGTGACCGGCGTGGCCTACCTGACCAACTGCGGGCATTATTGCTATTGCGGCAAATAGAGAGTGACTCCATATCCTGTTGAAATATCCGGGATACATCAGACCAGCCATTGAGCCATGACCCTTTGCCCCTTCTCAATCACGGTCCGGCCTTCAGGTATGGCCACGACTGCCTGGGCATGGGCCATGGATTGCAGCCGGCTGGCTGTGCGCAGGGGGTGAAAAAGGACATCCCCTTCCAGACGCTCAAGACGCCCGAATATGTATTGGGTCCAATCAATGCTCCGGCCCTGGATGTCCTCGGCCAGGCGGACAGCCAGGGTCGGCAGGCCGGGATCAGAGCTTCCGGCTAATTTGAGGAGTCCAGGCAGGGTGATCTGCAGAAAGGCGGTCAGGTTCGAGGGAGGACCTCCAGGGAGGACAAAAACGGGTTTGCCCCGAAGAAGACCAAAGCCCACGGCTTTTCCCGGTCCGATGCGTATGCGGTGAAAAACCTGTTTCCAGCCCATACGTTCAAGCATACTTACCACCAGGTCCCGGTCTCCGGTCCAAGCCCCTCCGCTGGTAATCACGGCATCCGATTCAGACACAGCCCGGTCCAGCTCGGCCAATATTTGCCCGGGGTCATCCTGGACTACCAGGATCCGGCTCGTGAGCTTATATCGTGTACACCAGGCATCAAGGGTGGCCAGGTTGCTGGCGTACAGCTTGCCCTCTGGTAAAGGACGGCCGGGTATGACGACCTCGTCACCGGTAGCCACGATCTTGACTTTCGGTCTTTGATATGCCGCTACCTGGCTATGACCTGCCGCGGCCAAAAAGCCGACCAAGGCCGGGGTCAAAACCTGTCCCTGCTGAGCAATCAATTGTCCAACCTGGACATCGATACCTCTGGGCAGAATATTGCGGCCTGGCTCAGCAGAATTGAGGGCTTCAATCCGGTGTGAGCTCTGGATTTGTCGGGTAAACTCTTCTGATAAGACTGCATCAGCGTTTTTCGGAATCTTGCCCCCGGAAAGGACTCTGACCGCTGTCCCGGAAACGATATCCAAGTCTTCTTCCCCGCCTGCCGCACTCAGGCCAGTTACCATGAGAGGAACCGGCCGGGACGAACAGGCCCCTTCCACATCCTTGGACATCACCGCATATCCGTCCTTCAGAGAAGCATCTATTGAAGGGGAGTCCACAAGTGCATGCAGGCTGGAGGCAGAAATCCTGTCCACACAATCGGTGAGGGCCAGAGTTTCTGTGCCCACAGCAGAGATATTGGACAGAGTCAGAGGTAATGCCTG
>CAZUER010000001.1:0-101235 GCA_964619345.1 uncultured Desulfohalobiaceae bacterium | reverse complement strand
GAGAACAAAATCACCTTGCCCGCCCCTATCTTACCACCGGATTACACAGCCGACCGATGCCCTCGATATTCACGCAGACCTCGTCCCCTGATTTGAGGGGCCCTACTCCCGGCGGGGTCCCGGTCAGAACCACATCGCCAGGATGCAGGGTCATTACCTCGGAGATAAAGGCCACTAAGGCCAAGGGAGAAACAATCATATCCGACACCAGCCCCGACTGGACCAGTCCCCCGTTGACCCAGGTGGTGATACGGGCCTCCCTGAAAGACTCAATTTCGGTTTCAATCCCTGGGCCCAGAGGGCAAAAGGTATCAAAACTTTTGGCCCGGGAATACTGTACATCTTTTTTCTGCAAGTCCCTGGCTGTGACATCGTTGGCACATGTGTAACCCAGAACATGCCTAGCCGCCTGGTCTTCGGTCACATTCCGGCTCAAACGTCCTATGACCACAGCCAGCTCACCTTCGTAATGAACCTCATCCGACTGGGCCGGAAGGCGAATAGGCTGGCCGTGCTCAATGACTGCAGATCCTGGCTTCAAGAACAACAGGGGTTCCTGCGGCACTGCCTTGTCCATCTCCTGGGCATGGGCGTAGTAATTCAGCCCTACACAGACCACCTTGCCCGGGTTCAGCAGAGGGAGCGGATGCACTGCCTGGCTGGACACCCGAGTCACCTCTGTCAAGTCCCAGTCGAAAAGCAGGGTTTGGCCTTCCTCGTGTCCGGCCCAATAGGATCTTCCCTGAAATGCAACCCGGTTGATGAACATATATCCCTCGTCTCGTATTGTGTAAGAGTTTCCCTGCGCACATGAAGATCAGCCAATTTGATCAATACGGCAAATTTTCTTTTTTTGCCCGCTTTGGGGCAAAAAAATATGTCAGATTTGCCGGAGGCAAAGCTGACCCATCATATCTTGATGATCACTGGGACGATAACCGGATCCCGGCCCAAGGCCTTGCGGAAATAACGACGCAAGGCGGACTTGATCCGGTCCCGCAGCTTTTTCCAGGCCCCGGCTGGAATCTTTTCATAAACGTCCATGATGATGGACTCCGCTTCAGTCAAAATGTGCGCGTACTGCTGTTCGAAGATAAAGCCTTTGGACTCCAGGCGCGGCCCCATGACAATGGAGCCGCTCTCGGCATCCAGGACCATGACCACCACCACCATCCCCTCGTCGGCCAGGAGCTGCCGTTCCTTGAGGATTGAGCTGCCCACATCACCTACTCCCTTGCCGTCCACCAGAACGGACCGGGCTGAGAACTCCTCCTCATAGCGTATACCCCGCTCCAAAAGGGTCACCGGCTGGCCGTCCTCCAGGACCAGAGACCGTTCCGGAGCCACTCCGCAGGTTTGAGCCAGATCGGCATGTTTGATCAGATGCCGATACTCCCCATGTATGGGAACAAAAAACTTGGGCTTGATTGTATTCAGCATGAGCTTGAGCTCTTCGCGGTGGGCATGGCCGGAGGCATGGACCTCCTGGACTTTTTCGTACAGTACCTCGGCCCCCAGTTTATACAGGCGATTGATAACCTTGTTGATAGCCTTGGTATTGCCAGGAATAAACCGGGAGGACATGATAACCATATCTCCAGGATGGATACGCAACTGCCTATGCGATCCTTCAGCCAGCCTGGTCATGGCCGACATGGGTTCCCCCTGGGAACCGGTGACCAGCAGAACCACCTCCTGGTCCGGGAGGTCACCAATATTTTCCGGATCCACATAACTCTGGTCCGAGAAATTCAGGTAGCCGAGCTCCCGGGCGATCTCGATATTTGTGCTCAAACTTTTGCCGCTGACGGCCATGGTGCGCCCAAACTGCCGGGCCAGATCGTAGATCTCCTGTATCCTTTGGACATGGCTGGAAAATAGAGTAACCAGAATCCGGCCCTGAGCCTTTTGAAAGATGTCCTGCAGGCTGGCCTTGACCTCCTTTTCAGTCAGGGCAAACCCGTCCCGCTCCACATTGGTGGAATCCGAAAATAAAAGCTGCACTCCAGGACGGGCGAACTCGGCCAGTCCTTCCAAGTCTGTAAAATGACCACCCAGGGGATTTCGATCGATCTTGAAGTCTCCGGAATGAACCACCCGCCCCACAGGGGTATCGATGCCCAAAGCATAGCCCTGGATTATGGAGTGGCAGACGGGGAAGAATTGAAAGGAGAGTTCGCCTATAAGCACCGTTTCTCTAGGCTGTACAGGCTGTAAGGTCACTTTGTCCTGTAAGGAATGTTCTTTCAGCTTGTTGTTGACTAATCCCAAAGTGAAATCCGAGCCGTACACAGGGACATCGATTTCAGGCAAAATCCAGGGCAAGGCTCCGATATGGTCCTCATGGCCGTGGGTCAAAATGACCGCTTGTAAGATGTTTTTCTTTTCCCGGATAAAATCCAAACGGGGGATAACCACATCCACCCCATAGTGGAAATCATCCGGAAACATCAGTCCGCAATCGATGAGTACCGCGGACTGGGCCGTTTCCAGAAGCAGGCAGTTCATGCCGATCTCCCCCAGCCCTCCAATGGGATAAAGGGTCAGCCGCTTCTCATTGTCCATCATTCCATCTCCGTAAGTGTTGTATCCATCTCCGCCCACACGGCGGTTTTCAGTCTATTTCTATCTTTTATGGTTGCATCCTCCGGCACCGGACGGGGGGGCAAGGCCCGAACCCGGATCATACCTGGCCGCAAAATGAAGCTTCCCCTGGGCATAACCCGGCTAGAGCCCTTGAGGAGCACTGGAACCATGGGCACCTGAGCCTTTAATGCAATGACAAAGGCCCCAATATGAAAATCCTGTAATCCAGCTTCCTCCAGTCCTCTGGTTCCTTCCGGAAAAATGACCAGGGATTGCCCCTGTTGCAAACGTTGAACCGCCTCCTGCATGTCCCGCATACCCTGCCGGCTGTTCTCCCGATCCACCCCCAGATGGCCGGTGCGGCGCATGCCGGGACCAAAAAGGGGAATGGTGAACAAGGAGTTCTTGGCCACAAACCGAGGATACCAGCGACGAAAGAGGACCAGAAGTATGGGAATGTCCAGAAGGCTTTGATGGTTGGATATGAAAAGATAGGCTTGCTTCTCGTCCATCCGGGGCATATCCGTCTGGATATCCAATCCTGCGGCCCAGTACACTGTGTGAGCCCAGATCTTCTCCAGCCTTTGCAGAAGGTTGGAGGTTCCCGGGATGCGGCTGAAGAGGATGACGGACGCGGCAACTGTGATTGTGATCAGCAGGGCAACAGGCAAAAAGAAAATATTTTTCAAAATAGTCGAAAACCAGTGCATACTATCGATCCTCAAAAAGGAAAAGCCGCCCGTAGGCGGCTTTTTCAACCTGCTTTACTACCTGCGGGGAAAAATCTCATTGCCTTGTCCCGCCTCCGGAATAAGATCACCAACCAATATGGCTAAATCAGATACTCCTATGTTCCTTGGGGAAAACACAACCGGTTGCTTTAGGCGTTCTCGGCCCGGGCCTTATTCTCTTCCAGAATCTTTTCCTGGATATTAGGCGGGCATTCGGCATAGTGGTCGAACTCCATGGTAAACACTCCCTGCCCCCCGGTCATAGCCCTCAGATCCGGAGCGTAGCGCAAAACCTCGCCCATGGGTACCTGGGCGTTGATCTCGGTGATCCCCTGGTTGGATTCGTACCCCAGGACCTTTCCGCGTCGACTGGAAAGATCTCCTATGATATCACCCATATATTCGTCAGGAACAGATATAGTAATCTTCATGATCGGCTCTAACAAGGTCACCCCGGTCTTTTCCGCTGCCTTTTTAAAAGCCATGGATCCGGCGATCTTAAAAGCCATTTCCGAAGAATCCACACTGTGGTACGATCCATCATAGAGGGTGACCTTAAAATCGACCAGGGGATATCCGGCCAAAACACCTTTTTTGGACGCTTCCTGGATGCCCTGATCAACGGCCGGAATAAAAGTTTTGGGGATGACGCCTCCCACGATCTGATTGACGAACTCGTAGCCCTGTCCCCGCTCCTGGGGTTCCAGCTTGATCCAGCAATCCCCAAACTGGCCCCGGCCACCGGTTTGTTTCTTGTACCTGCCCTGCACCTCGGCCGAACCCTTGATGGTCTCCCGATAAGGGATCTTTGGGGCGTGCAGCTGCACTTCCACCTTGTTCCTACGTCGAACCTTTTCCACGGCGGTTTCAATATGCAGCTGCCCCATGCCGGAAAGCAGGATGTCCCGGGTCTCTTCATTATGCTCCAGTTTGAGGCTGGTATCTTCCTCCAAGAGCTTCTGGATGGCAGCCACCATCTTGTCCTCGTCTTCTTTGCTGGCCCCGGTCAGGGCAAAAGACAGAAGCTGAGGGGGAAGAGCCGGCTTATCAAAGAGGAAAGAATCTTTCTCCCCACATATGGTATCTCCGGTTCCGGTACTTTTGAGTTTGGCCACAGCGACAATGGCTCCCGGACCTACTTCTTCTTTGCATGGTTCCTGCTTTTTGCCCACCGCAAACTGCAAAGCACCCAGCTTTTCCTTGACATCTTTGGCCGGATTATAAACCGGGATATCTGAACTGAGCACTCCAGAGAGGACCCGAAGCATGCTCAGCTGCCCGCCGAAGGGAGTGGTGATGGTCTTGAACACGAAACAGGACAGGGGAGCTTGCAGAGAAGATTCTCGCTCGCTGCCATCGACTCCCGGCCAGGGAGACCGATCCAAGGGGGAAGGCAGAACCTCCTGGATCTGTTCCAAAATTTGAGTTCCTCCCTTGTTGGCCGCAGCTGCGCTGACGCAGACCGGCATAAGATCGCCTTGCACCACGCCCTTACGCAGGCCGACTCGGATCTCTTCAGCCGAAAGCTCTCCTTCTTCCAGATACTTCTCCATGAGATCTTCATCGCTCTCGGCAATATTTTCCACTGCGGCCTCATAGAGTGCTTCCACCCTGGAGGTCAGGTCTTCCGGAACATCATGGCTCTTGACCTTGCCTTCGGCATCGAACATAAGGGCCTTGTTGCTTAAGATATCCACCAGGCCCTGAAAATCGGCTTCAGATCCAATGGGCAGATAAAGAAGTACGGGCTTGGCCCCCAGGACATCGGAGATCCCGGCCAAAGCCTGATCGAAGTCAGCCCGTTCCCGGTCCATTTTGTTGATCACGAACATAGCCGGCAAACCGATCTGACGGATGTCCTTCCACAGCTTTTTGTCCTGGGCCTTGACTCCGTCCACGGCATCGATAACATACAAAACTGCATCGGCCGCAGCCAGCTGATAGGGAAACTCACCCAGGAAGTTTGAGTCCCCGGGATTATCTATCAAAAAATGCCGGTTCTTGTTCCAGGCATACATGGCGTAGGCCGGTTGGACGCTGCCGCCCTTTTTGGTTTCCTCTGGCTCATAATCCAATACGGTGTTCCCGGCATCAATACTTCCCAAGCGGGTCGTCACTTTGGCGTTGTACAAAAACATCTCGGCTAAGGAGGTTTTGCCGCTTCCACTGCTTCCGGCCAGGGCAAAGGTTCGCTGTTGTTTGAGTTTGTCCTCCATTGCGCTCTCCCTTCCTCCGAATTTGGTGTTCAAAGCAGACCGCCGCGTTTGCTTGCTTCCTGCCTCTTCATATTTCAAATCGGCATGTTACCAGAACCAGCCCCCGAGCCCTTGAGATCCCCTGGTGATATGGTAACAGCAAAAGAATAAACCTATACCAAAAAAAGAGGACATGCAACTCTTCATCCAGGCCTGTCAAGGCAAATGTGTCTTCAGGAAAACCCAAAGCCTTGGGAACTCTGCAGCCATCGTTGCGCTCAAGGCTGGAGCGATATAGTATTCGTGACGTGGGTCTCGGACCGACCCACTCTTTCCAATCCGCTTTCATTCCAGCTACACACAGGAGGCCAGAAATACGTCATGCCGATCATTATGGGCACTGCAGGACACATCGATCACGGGAAGACCACCTTGATCAAGGCCTTGAGCGGGATAGATTGCGACCGACTCAAGGATGAAAAAAAACGGGGCATCACCATCGAGCTGGGCTTCGCCTTCCTCGATCTTCCGGACGGCCAGCGCATTGGTATCATCGATGTCCCGGGGCATGAGAAGTTTGTTAAAAACATGGTGGCCGGAGCAGCGGGAATAGACTTTGTACTGCTCACCGTGGCTGCCGACGAAGGGATAATGCCCCAAACCCGGGAGCATCTGGAAATTTGCTCTCTGCTGGGCATCAACGACGGTCTGGTGGCATTGACCAAAACCGATTCCGTGGACCCTGAGCTCCTGGAGTTGGCTGAAGAGGATGTCCAGGAATACCTGTCAGCAACCTTTTTGGCCCAGGCCCCCATCATACCGGTCTCCGCCTATACCGGACAAGGCATCTCAGAGCTGACCAGAGCTTTACAGGAAAAGGCAGCCAAAAGCAGGGAACAGACCTCCTCGGAAATTTTTCGCCTCCCCATCGACCGGGTGTTTACCATGCGCGGCCATGGCACTGTGGTCACTGGTACTTTGATCGATGGCCACGTGTCCATCGCCGAAAGTATCGCCATCTATCCCCAAGGGATAAAAACCAAAGTCCGCGGCTTGCAAGTGCACGGACAGGCTGTGGAGACCGCCTATGCCGGGCAGCGCACAGCCATGAACCTGGCCGGACTGGAGGTGGAAAACCTGCAAAGGGGAGAATGCCTGGCCAAGCCCGGAACCCTGTTTCCTTCGTATTTGTGGGATGTGGAGCTGACTTTATTATCCACTGCTCCCAAGGCCCTCAAGCACCGCAGGGAAATCCACTTCCACCACGGAACCCAGGAGACTTTGGCCCGGGTCTACCTTCTGGACCGGGATCAGCTGGCTCCGGGTGAATCCTGCTTGGCTCAAGTCCGTTTTCCCCAACCCATGGTGGGTGTTTACGGGGATCACTATGTTATCCGGGCCTTTTCCCCTTTACGGACCATTGCTGGAGGAAAACTGCTCAGTCCCATGGGAGTCAAGGTCCGCCGCCGCTCCCAGGACCTGGAAAGCCTGGACCTCTTGCGCAGTCAAGACAGCAAATTGGTTCTGCGCACCCAGCTCCACAGAGCGGACAGATCAGGACTTACCCGGGCGGAACTGCACGTCTTGAGTGCCGTGCCGGCCAAAGAGCTGGAAAAAACCTTGCAGGACCTGGCCTCCAAACAGGAGATTTTCCTCTTTGACCGGGAAGAGCAGCGCTATATATCCGGAGCAGTGGTCGAAGCTTTGCAATCCGGCCTCTTGGAGTATGTGCGTGATTTTCACCACAAAAATCCTATGAAAGCCGGTATCTCCAGAAGCATGCTCAGCACTGGCTGGGGGCGGAAATTGCCTCCCAAGCTTTTCCATTTCCTGGTCGAGCGCTGTCTGAAACAGAAGAAAATGGTCACCGAGAAAGAGGTCTTACGTCTCCCTGAACACAGCATTTCCCTGGCCTCTGATCAATCCAAGCTCAAAGAGGATCTGCTGCAAACCTACCAACAGGCAGGGACTGAGCCTCCGAATCTGAACTCTGTCCTGGAGACCTTGCAGGTGTCCAAAAAAGAAGCCTTGGCGGTCATGGCTCTGCTTATGGAAGAGGGAAAGCTGGTCAAGATCAACGACAGTCTATATTTCAGCACTCAGGCCATAAATGATATTCGAGACAGTGTAGCCCGACATTTTGTTGAACACGACAGTCTAACCCCTACCGATTTCAAGAATATAACCGGTCTGTCCCGCAAGTTCAGCATACCCCTTCTGGAGTACCTGGATAAACAGAAGATCACCATGCGGGTGGGGGACATCCGTAAGTTGCGAAAAGGACAATAGGGTTGGACCCAGAAGGCAAGTATCAGAAGAAAAAGGCTTGCGAGTATCTCGCAAGCCTTTGAAATGGGGTGGGTGACGTGACTTGAACACGCGACCACTTGGGCCACAACCAAGTGCTCTACCTCCTGAGCTACACCCACCGCGCTGTAGTTTGTATTTGTACAAAAGCTTTTATCCGAGGTCAAGTGTTCATGGACAAACTGATTATCGAAGGCGGACACCCTTTACACGGTGAAGTCCGGATCAGCGGATCGAAGAACGCGGCATTGCCTGTTATTCTGGCCTGCATGCTGGTTCCGGAACAGGTCGCTCTCAGGGGTATTCCCAATTTGCGGGATATCACCACCACCTTGCAGCTTTTGCGCATGTTGGGCTGTAAAACGGAACGGGCAAATGATGAGACTCTCATCCGGGCCGGGCAGGAATTGCAGGCCGAAGCTCCCTACGATCTGGTCCGGACCATGCGGGCCTCGGTACTCTGCCTCGGCCCACTGCTGGCCCGCCTAGGCCGGGCCAGGGTGGCCCTGCCCGGAGGGTGTGCCATCGGCACCCGTCCGGTGGATCTCCATTTGCGGGCCCTGGAGCGCATGGGAGCCAGCATCGACATCGATTCCGGGTACATCGACGCTCGTTGCCGTCGCTTGCACGGGGCACATATCTCTTTTGATTTTCCTACGGTGGGCGGAACAGAGAACCTGCTCATGGCCGCCTGCCTGGCCAAGGGCGAAACCGTCCTGGAAAATGCCGCCCGGGAACCGGAAGTTCAAGACTTAGCTGATTTTTTGAATAGTTGCGGAGCCAAAATCCAGGGACAAGGGACCAGCATTATCCGGGTCCAGGGTGTGGATTCGCTATCCGGATGTTCCTATACAATCATGCCCGATCGGATTGAGGCCGGCACCTACATGCTGGCCGCAGCCATCACCAGCGGGGAGTTGGACATTATCAACGCCCCGGTGCAAGCCACAGAAGCCACCATATATAAGCTGCAAGAGATGGGGGGAGAAGTCCACGTCAGCGACGACCGGGTTCGGGTCACAGGTGGTGAACTGCAGGGAGTGGATATTGTCACCCAGCCTTACCCCGGATTTCCAACCGACATGCAGGCCCAATTCATGGCCCTGATGTGCGTGGCCAAGGGCTCGGGGACCATTCAGGAGACCATTTTCGAGAACCGGTTCATGCACGCCATGGAGCTCATGCGTTTAGGAGCCGGCATCCGCATCTCCGGGGATACGGCCGTCATCCGTGGGAGTCGGATTCTACGTGGGGCCACTCTGATGGCCTCAGATCTCCGGGCCAGCGCCTCCTTGGTATTGGCCGGGCTGGCCGCCCAGGGGCGGACCGAAGTTCGGCGTATCTATCACCTGGATCGTGGGTATGAGCGCATGGAAGAAAAGCTGGCCCTGGTGGGAGCCAGTATTTGGCGGGAAAAAGAAAAATAAACAAAATACAAAAGGGCTTCCGTTCGGAAGCCCTTTTGTATTTTTAGAAAAACCGATACTGGATGCCGGCCGCAAGGCTCCACACCTCTTTGTCATATTCGATGCCTCGATCGTCTTTCACTTCATCATACATGACGTAGATTCCTCCCAGGGTGAAGTCCCAGTCCGAAGTTGGGCTCCAGACCAGGCCTGTTCCCAGGGTATTGGCACTCAGTTTGGGCTCCTCCGGCTCATTGATCTGCTGATTATCCGAGAGTTCCACCTTGGTCCGCATATACCCGAGGCTGGCCTTCCAATGTTCATTGAACGTATATTCCCCGGATATGGCCAAATCCCAGCTGTTGCCTTCGTTCTCATAGGTATCAATAGTAGCGTCTTTTTCCAGATAATAGGTATAACTGAGATCGACCTTGAATTCCGGCAAAAAACGGTAGGATGCGCCGAATCCTAGCAGGGCGGGTATATCAATACGTCGTTTGGATCCATCGGCAAAGCCAAGACTGGGGGCAATACCTAAGCTGTCCTCCTTGACATCCATCTCATATTCCATCTTGGTATTGGAAATAAAAGTCAGAGCGGTGTTGAACCTGTCATTAGGAGCATAATTCACTCCCACGATCCCGGCCCATCCGTCTGCATCCTCCTCCAGGTGGAGGCTTGGGGTCAAGGGATCGTTTATTCCCGGAATCGTGGTTTGAGCGCTGATGGTCGCTTCTCCGTCAAACTCCCGTACTCCGGTGGAATATCTGGTCCCCAATGCCACCGACCACGCGTCGTTTATGGCGTAGGAGCCGCCAAAGGTGAACCCGTAAGTCCAGCATCTCTTGACCTCAATCTGACCCGGATCGATTTGGGTGTACAACAAATTGGAGGGCGTTATGGCCGGGAATTGGGAGTTGGCCATGGCAGCCACCCCGGAAGCCAGATCGACGGTTCGGGCGTTACCGTCCGTGAAGTCCAGCTTACCCCCGCCGGCAGGAATGGTAAAGGCAAAGAAGCCGGCCCACTTGTCCTGCTTATAAACTGTGAACAGCCCGGGAACGATAGACGGCTCATTTTGATCCAGATTCCCGTATCCGGGCACATCATTGGAGTAGTCCTTGGCGATATACATACCGTCCAGCTTGCCGTACAGCCCATCTTCCATCTGCATAACACCTGCAGGGTTATAAGAGACAATATCGGCATAATCCGTGGCCGCGTGGCGACTGAGCGTCCGTATGTAGTCGGCGCTCTGGTTCTGCTTGTTGATAATTCCGCCGGCCGTGGCCGAACCTGACAGGAGGAGCACCGCCAGCGCCCCGATCCAAAACCCTCCTTGGAACCTACTGAAACAACGTGTCATCTCCTTCCTCCTTGTCCAACTCCATTTTAAAACTGGCCCTCAACCTTGTAAACACAGCTGAGCGGACGGATGGAACGCCCGGGCAGCAAACATAGCATTCAGTACTGACCAGCAAGTGTATGTTTTTCAAGAGGGTCCTGCACCTTCACAGAGTTGAGATGCCTCATCCTATTCATACACTTTCTCTTCCCACGCTCCGGCTTCCAAGGCATCGGCTGCAAAATCCCGACAGTCTGGAGTACTCCCTTTGGTATGCTCCTTGTACCATTCATTGGCCACAATAGCGGACATGATCTCATTGGTTCCGGTCCAGATGGAGGCCAACCGCAGATCACGAACTATGCGCTCTACAGGGTAAATATTGGTGTACCCGATCCCGCCCATGACCTGCATGGCATTGTGGGCCGCCTTCTGACAGGACTCAGTGACGAACTTCTTGGTTTCCGAAACCAAGCGACGGATTAGCTTGGGATCCTGCTCATTGTCCACAGCCCTGGAAGTGGTGTAGACCATGGACCGGCTGGCGTCTAAGAGCGTAGCCGCCTCAGCCACCTGAAAGCTCACCCCCTGGAAGGTGTTGATGGGCGTGCCAAAGGCCTTGCGCTTGCTGGTATAGTCCGTGGCCACTTCCAGGGCCGGGACGGCAGCCCCTATGGTCATGGCTGCAGTTCCCAGCCTTTCCGGGATCATCATGGTATTAAACACTGCATAGGCGTTATGCACCTGGCCGACCACGTTCTCTGTGGGCACCCGCACATCTTTGAACACCACCCGCCCGGCTCCACCTCCCCGGCAGCCCATCAGCCCATAACGATAGCCGGTTTCAACTCCTGGACCCCGGTCCACTATGAAGCAGGTCAAGGCCTTGTGCGGCTGGGCCTCAAAGTCGGTTTTGGCATAAACCAGAAAAAAATCCGCCCCCTCGGCCCCGACAATAAACCGTTTCTGGCCGTTGAGCAGGAAATAATCCCCTTTATCCTCTGCTCTGGTTGCAGTTCCGAAAAAATCCGATCCTCCCCGAGGCTCGGTCAAACACTCGGCGGCAAAGCTTTTCCCCTGCAATAAAGGGCGGACGTATTTCTCCTTTTGTTCATCTGTTCCATGCTGAATTATGGCGTCGCAAACCAGCTCCGCTCCCACCCCAAAGGTGCAGGCAAAGATGTATCCTAAGACCCCTACTTCTTCCATGACCATACAGGTACTCACCCAGTCCAGGTCCCGTCCGCCCCATTTTTCTGGGTATCGACAACCCATCAGATTTCGTCGCCCGGCCTCCTGCAAAAACTCCCGGGGAAAGGTGACCTTATCCGCATCCATATCCATGATCATCTGCCGGGGCACCCACTTCACCAGATCCCGGACCTCATCTCTGAGCTGTCGCTGTGTCGCAGTTAATAAATAATCGAACATTTACCTCTCCTGAAATCTTTGCAGGACTTGAGTTTCCCCCTTAAAAGGTACTTTCACCGATTATATCACTCCCTTTCCTGCCATTTCCTGAACTTCATCTGGAAGATAACCAAGCTCCTGCAGGATCTTTGCGGTATGCTCTCCAAACTTGGCAGGTCGGGTTCGCAGGTTGCCCGGGGTATGGTTCAAGTGCACCGGAAGGCCCAAGGTGGGTACGGAATGTCCCCTGGCATCCGAGAACAGGCAGCTTATGCCCCGCTCCTTAAATTGGGGATGGTTCATGGCCTCAGCAAATGTTCGAACTCCTTCGCAGCAAATATCCAGAGGAGAGAGTTCCGCCTCCCACTGAGCCAGAGTCTTTTGGGCAAATATGCTCCGAAAGGAGTCCACGATTTCTTCCCGCCTGGAATCGTCAAACTGATGCTCAATATACTCCTGAACTCCCAGGTGGGTACACAGCCCGGCCCAAAACTTGGGCTCCAAAGCTCCAACACTAATGGCCAGGCCGTCCGCAGTTTCATAGGTATTGTAGCAGGCATAGCCGTGGGCCAGGAGAAAATCACCTCTTTTGGGTGCCTGTCCGGTCTGATTCAAATAATTAAGAACAAAGGGCAAAAGCCCCATAGCCGCATCACTCATGGAAATATCCACATACTGGCCCACCCCGGTCTGCTCCCTGGCCAACAAAGCCAGTAGGATACCCAGAGCGGCGTTCATCCCTCCGGCCAGATCGGCGATCTGAATCCCGGGGATAACAGGTGGAGATCCGGGAGAACCGATCAGATCCAGGGCCCCGGCAGCAGCCATATAGTTGACGTCATGCCCGGCCCGATTCCTCTCCGGACCGCTTTGACCGTATCCAGTTATGGAGCAATAGATGAGTCCAGGATTGATCTTCTGCATGGATGCGAAGTCCACCCCCAATCGAAGGGTGACCCCGGGCCGAAAACCTTCGATAAGTATATCCGCATCACCGGCCAAGCGGTAGAATATCTCCCGACCTGGCTCGGTCTTCAAATTTAAGGTCATGTGCTCTTTGTTTCGGTACAGGGCGGATACAAAGTAGGGATCTTCAGCAAAGCGCCTGTCTTCCACAGCAATGACCCGGGCTCCATGATCGGCCAGGAGCATGGAGCAATATGGCCCAGGCAGCATCCGGGACAGATCAATGACGGTCTTTCCGGTTAAAGCCCCATCCTTCAGCATATCACGCACCTCTGCCAAAGTTACCCGCGCCTATACATCATTACCCTCAGCTCGAATGCCGTTGGTATAAATATCCACTATGTCCTCCACTATGTCCTGGACTGAAAGTTCCTTATCTGGTCGATACCAAAAATAGAGCCAGTGCACAGCGCTGAACAAGGAGAAGGTGAGCACCGTCAAATTGCATTTCCGAAGCCGCCCCCTGAGCATCAAGTTGTGAAGGAAAGCTCGTAATTGCTGGACATTGGCTTTTTCAATGTCCAGGATAACTCTTTTTTTGTCCTGGGGCAGGGATTCAATATCGTGGAGAAGGATTTTGTTGAAGTTTTTGTTCTGCAGATAGCTTGTGGTGTACTCTAAAAGGATGTCCGTGATCTGTTCTTGGACCGGAACGTTCAGGTCTTCGTTTCTGCGGATGGCCTGCTGCAGATTATCATACACCAGGTTTCCGGCCTGCAAACAGATGGTGTACAAGATCTCTTCTTTGTTCATGAAGTGATGGTACATAGCCGCCTTGCTAATGCCCACCCGCTCTGCAATTTCGCGCATAGAGGCCTTTTCATACCCTTTCTCGTAGAAAAGCTCATGCGCTTCCCGCAAAATGACTTGAGCGGTTTCATGCAACTCGTGGAATGCCTTTGTACTCATCCCCCCTCCTTCCGGTCAGCTTTGCTCCGGCAAATCTGACATATTTTTGGGCCCAGATGCTCGCAAAGCTGGCATCAAAGAAGCCAGCCACGCGTCTGCGCGTGGCTGGCGGTCCCGGACGGCCAAGCCAACGACCGGAATTGAGTTTACTACGAGTACCCAGGGCCAGTACGCAACTCATACCCCCCACAGTGAAAGCAAAACACTGTTCACCTACTGGACGTTCATTCTATGGACGATATACAATGCTTGTCAAGAGTGGAACTATAGCCTAAGAATGCGTCCATGTTGCACATCGACCTCAATGGGTGGTCCTTTCATCTCCACCGCCCCTCCGATCTGGAGACCATGTGGGAAAACATGGCTGAAGGGGGGCTTGATTCAGATGAGCGTATTCCTTACTGGGTTGAGCTCTGGCCGGCCTCAATTGTTCTGGCCAGGTGGCTTTTGCGGCAGGAAAAACAAATCTCTGGATCCCGGTGCCTGGATTTGGGATGCGGTCTGGGCCTGAGCGCTCAGGCGGCCGCCTTCTGCCGGGCCCGGGTTGTGGGAACGGATTATGAACCTCAGGCTTTGGCCTTTGCCCAACAAAGCGTGCAAAGTTCGAGCACCTTAGCCTGGGTGGGTATGGATTGGCGTAAGCCCTGCTTTCAGCCCAAGACCTTTCCCTACATATTCGGCGCGGACATCCTTTACGAATCCCGTTTTTTCCAGCCTCTTCTTTGCCTTTGGGACCAATTGCTGGCACCGGGAGGGACAATCTGGATGGCCAGCCCGGACCGTGAGGTCAGCAGATCATTTTGGGAGCACATCCTCCCCCAATCCGGATGGCAAGCCCATTGTGTGAAGGCTGAGGAGATCTCCTATCAATCCTACCAAAACATGCGCATATTTTTATGGGAAATCACTGCACAATCTCGGTCCCAATTCCGGCCTGGGTGAAAAGCTCCAAGAGGAGGGAATTTTCCACCCGGCCGTCGATGATATGAGCCTTCTCCACCCCTCCTTCCACAGCCTGCAAACAACACTTCAGCTTGGGAATCATCCCCCCGTGCACGGTTTCCTGGTCTATGGCCTCCAGGGCTTCCCGGCGGGTCAAGGTGGAAATGAGATTTTCTCCGCCCTCTAATACCCCGGGCACATCTGTAAGCAAAATCAAGCGCTTGGCCCCCAGAGCTACGGCTACGGCCCCGGCAACGGAATCGGCATTGATGTTGTAGGTCTCCCCGGCCTCATCCACTCCCACCGGGGCTATGACTGGTATAAATCTGTCCCGGTCCAGGGCTTTGATCACTTCGGTTCGGATACGGACCACTTCACCCACCCGCCCCAGGTCTATGATCTCCGGGGGAGCATCTTTTTTGGAAACAACCATCTCCATTTTGCGGGCCTGGATCAAGCCTCCGTCCTTGCCGGAAAGCCCAACCGCCGATCCTCCGTTCTGGTTGATCAAATTGACGATATTCTTATTTACCCTGCCAACCAGGACCATTTCCACCACATCCATCGTAGCCCGATCAGTGACCCGCAGCCCCTGCCGGAATTCACTGCTGATCCCCAGCTGGGAAAGCATCTGCCCGATCTGCGGCCCACCCCCATGTACAATGACCGGATTGATCCCGATATACTTGAGTAGGACCACATTTAAAGCAAACTGCTTCTGCAGCTGCTCATCCTTCATGGCATGCCCCCCGTATTTGATGACCACAGTCTGTCCGTAAAACTGGCGGATATAGGGAAGAGACTCCAGGAGGATCTTGGCCTTGGCCATTTCATTGTCAATCGTCACCACACACCTCTCAAAAGCATTATAAAAAAAGGCTCCCTGAGGGAGCCTTTTTTTATGCGATTTTTGGTTTCAGACGCAGAGCGTTTCCCCGCGTGTTCCCAAAAGTATGATTTTATCTAACATGTAAATTCCAGCCGGCTTCCGGCTGGAATTTAGGCGGCCATCTCCCGCCTGGCGGCCATGTCAAAGAGGACCCGTTCTCTGGCCTTGTCCAGACCCAGGGCTTTGCGCTTCTTATCAATATGGGCCAGCATCTTCTTAGCCATCTCGTAAGGATCAGCAGCAAAGTCCCAAGTACCCAAACCCTGCTCTTCCAGACCACTGAACAGGAGATCTTTGAACTTGGTGTTGTCCGTGACCGGGAAGGTGGCCCCGAAGATGGTGTACACCCCGGAGGCTACAAAATAATGCCCAATGCTGATGGCCTTTTCACTCATCCACTCCGGTGCGGCACCGGCAGCCGGCAGATCGGCAATGCTTTCGCCCAGTCCACCTTCCTTGACCACCGCCGAGGCGGCGATCAAGATGCGGCTGTTGTCCACGCAGGATCCCAGGCCCAACACCGGGGGGCATCCCACAGTGTCGCAGACTTCCTTCAATCCGTCACCCGCCAGATGGGCGGCCTCCGGGGTCAAAAGTCCGGCCTTGGCCAGGGAGATCTGGGAGCAGCCGGTCTGCAGGACCAGAACGTCGTTCTTGATCAGCTCCTTGACCAGTTCCACATGCACCCAGTCGTGTTTGACCCGGGGATTAGTGCACCCCACCACCCCGGCGATGCCCCGGATGCGTCCGTTGATGATGTTGTCGTTCAAAGGCTTGTACGAGGCCCGGAAGCTCCCACCCAGCATGTACTGGATATACTCGTGGGAAAACCCGTGAATCCCGGCGTTGGAGATGTTGGGAATCTCCACCTTGGCCGTACGGTTCTTGAACCGGGCGATGGCCTTGACCACCACCTCGTCAGTGCACTTCTTGGGCTCATGCTCCACAAATTCGAGGTGCTCCGCCCCTTCGATGTGGCAGCGGGGGTTGGTGGTGAACAGATAGGAGTTGTAGCACTTGGCTACCGGAGCCAGGCCCTGCTTGATGCACTGTACGTCCACGGCCATGGCGTCCACTGCTCCGGTGATCAAGATGGCCTCGGTGGACATGAAGTTCCCGGCGTGGGGCACCCCGTGCCTGGAAAGCATTTCCGCCCCGGAACAGCACATGCCGACCAGGTTGATTCCTTTGGCCCCGGCTTCCTTGGCCGCCTCCACCAAGGCCGGATCGTTGACAGAGGCCAGCATGGATTCGAACATATTTGGTTCATGTCCATGCACGATGACGTTGACGTGGTCTTCCTTCAGACAGCCCATATTCACATCGGCCTGGACCGGGGTGGGAGTCCCGAACAGGATGTCCGAGATCTCGGTAGCCACCATTGACCCGCCCCAACCGTCGGAAAGGGCCGTGCGGCTGCACTGTTTGGTGATGTTTTCATAGTGCTGGTCCACGCCCATATGGGTGCGGTGCATGATCTCCATGATCTCCCGCATGGCTCCCCTGGGAACGATGCCCAGCTTGCGCCAGTTCTCCAGGGTTTTTTCCGGGACCCGGGAAACAAAGGGGATCTCCCCTTCCACCTGGGTATAGGTCCTCTCCAGCTCCTGGTACAGATCCTTGGCAATGTCTTCCACAGACCTGTCCTGGGTTTCAATGCCTACGGACTGAGCCACCTGCTCCAGCTTGACCGTATCCTTGATCTTGTAGTCCTTGATTTTGCCGTGAACAACTTCCCGGAACACATCCAGCATGCCCATGCCGTGGTCGGTATGGGCGGCAGCCCCGGAGGCCACCATCCGGGCAAAGTTACGGGCCTGGATGGTATCGATGGTCGCACCGCAAACCCCCACTTTTCCGTAGGGATCCTTGGCATTGAGCCGGCAGGGACCCATGGAGCAATGTTTGCAGCAGGCGGAATCGGCTCCGATCGGGCAAGCTTTCATGCTCGCGGCCCGATCAAAGGCAGTCTCCACTCCGTCCCGCTTGGCCTTGTCCAGCATTTGTTCTGTGGCCTTGCAGATGGTCACATCTTTGGGGGTAATGCCCGCTGACTTGGATTCTGAAGATTTCTTTTCCACCGCAGCCTTCTTTTCCTTCTTTTCCATATGATCCTCCCTGTCATGGACGATTGAAGACTCTTCAGAAGGAAGGTGACGCCCAACCTCTCTAAAGCAGACCTGCTAACCTACTGATATTTCTTTAAATTCGAGTCATTGTACGTTGAATGCTTTCTTTTGTCAAGAAGAAGAAAACAAAACATTTAAAGTGGTTATGTTTATACCCATACAAAACCACTTGATCCTTTCCGGCTTCTGTCTCTGTTGTACCGATCCCACCTTCGTCTGGCCTTACCCAGAAGATGCAGAGGGAGGTGAAATCAACCGGCCGTCATTCCTCCTTCAATGCCCGGGTCATAAGTTCATATACCGCCTGCCTAGGGTCTTTGTGGGCATACAACATCTCATACACCTGCTCGGTGATGGGCAGATCCACTTCTTCTTTGCGGCCCAACTCATAAACGGCCTGAGTGGTCTTGACCCCTTCGGCTACGGCCCGCATGCTTTGCTCGATGGATGGCAAAGACTCCCCTCGACCCATGCGCAGGCCAACCTGGCGATTACGGCTCAGATCCCCTGTGCATGTCAAAACCAGATCCCCCAGTCCGGACAGGCCCATAAAGGTCTGGGCCTTGGCCCCCAGCGCTACCCCCAGCCTGGACATCTCGGCCAAGCCCCGGGTAATGAGAGCCGCCCGGGCATCGGTCCCGAATTCCAGCCCGTCGCAGATTCCCGTAGCGATAGCCATGACGTTTTTCAGGGCTCCGCCCAGCTCCACACCCCGATAGTCCGAACTCAAATAGACCCGGAAGTATTCAGTGGACAGGGAGAGCTGCAGATCAGCTCCCAGGGCCTTGTTCTGACAGCCCAAGGTGACCGCCGTGGGCAGTCCCTGGCTGACCTCCCGGGCAAAAGAAGGACCGGACAGAACTGCATACTCGGGACCCAAGTCTCCCAATTCGTCCATGACCACCCCGGACATGGGCCTCAAGGACTCTATCTCGATCCCTTTACTGCAACAGACAATGACCGGATCAGCAGGCAAGCTGGACCGCATCTGCCGCAGGACCAAGCGCAGAAACTGGCAGGGAACGGCCATGAGCACATACTGGGCCCCCTTGAGACTTTCCTCCAGATCCGAAGAAACCTGAAGGCCTGGAGGGAGCTTGACTTGGGGCAAAAACCAGCTGTTCTCCGCGGTCTGCCGGATTATATCCGCCAGCTCTTTTTCCCGCACCCACAGAGAAACGTCCCCCCCTTTGTCCGCTAACAATCCGGCCAGAGTGGTTCCCCAGGACCCAGCCCCAACCACGGCAATCCTCATGCATCACCTACTTGTATTCATTCTCATCAATTCACTTTCTGCCTTCAGATACCGGGAAGTAGAAGCAAGGTCAAGGCGGCACCTTGCATGAGAAGTTGGAAAAAGGTAAATACGGCTCTGAAAGGATGCCCAGCGTTCCAGATCACGGACCCCTTACGAAGGCTGTCACTTCCATGCAAGCAGACATAAAGCCCGCTTTTGACCCAACTGAACAAGCCATACTTCGCCTGGTGCAAGGGACTCTGCCCGATTCGCCCACTCCCTTTGCCAGCATTGCCCGGAAGCTGGACGTTTCTGAAGAAAAGGTCCTGGCCCTGTTGCGCGAACTCAAAGATCAGGGCATCATCCGTCGTTTCGGAGCCACCTTGCGCCATCAGGAAGCCGGATACGATTGCAATGTCATGGTCGCCTGGCATGTCCCGCCTGACCGGAACATGGAAGAGGTCAGCCGGATTATGTGCTCGCGTTCGGAAATCACCCATTGCTATCAACGCCGCAACTGCCCGGAATGGCCGTTTAATCTGTACACCATGGTGCATGGACGCAGCGAGGAAGATTGTCGACAGGTGGTCAGCGAGCTGCAGGGGCAGACCGGTTTGCAACGCTTCGAGCTTCTCTTTAGCCATCAAGAACTCAAAAAGACATCTATGCAGTACTTCTAATACTACTTAAGGAGGTTTAAGGGCATGGAAACATCGGCCCAACTCTTCGCCAAAGCCCAACAACTCATTCCCGGCGGGGTAAACAGCCCGGTTCGAGCTTGCCAGAGCGTCCACACCGATCCCCTTTTCATTCGGCAGGGGAAAGGCAGCCGCATATTTTCCGAAGAAGGCCAGGAATTCATAGATTACGTCATGTCCTGGGGCCCACTCCTCTTGGGGCACTGCCGGGAAGAGGTCATGGAAGCCGCCCACCAGGCCATAGATCTGGGAGCCAGCTTCGGAGCTCCATCCAAACATGAGATCTCCCTGGCTGAACTCATTATCCAGGCCCTGCCCGGAGTGGACATGGTCCGAATGGTCAATTCGGGCACAGAGGCGACCATGACCGCCCTGCGCCTGGCTCGGGCCTCTACTGGGCGAGATAAGATTGTAAAATGTATCGGCTGCTACCACGGCCATGTAGACAGCCTGTTGGCCCAGGCCGGTTCAGGTCTGGCCACCCTCTCCCTGCCCGGCACTCCGGGAGTTCCAGACCATACGGTCCAGGACACCTTGCTGGCCCCTTACAACGATCTGCACTCGGTCCAGGAGCTCTTTGCCCAGCATGGATCGGAGATAGCGGCTGTCATTGTCGAGCCCGTAGCCGGGAACATGGGCCTGGTCCCGCCCAGTCCGGATTTTTTGCCTGGATTGCGCAAGTTGACTGAGGAAAACGGCAGCCTGCTTATCTTCGACGAAGTGATTACTGGATTCCGCATGGATTATGGGGGCGCCCAAAGCCTGTTTGGAGTCACTCCGGACCTGACCTGCCTGGGAAAGATCATCGGCGGGGGCTTCCCGGTAGGAGCCTTTGGCGGAAAAAGAGAGATTATGGAGCATCTGGCCCCCTGCGGACAAACCTATCAAGCTGGAACCCTGGCCGGCAATCCGGTGGCCATGGCCGCCGGGGCAGCCACCCTGACTGTGCTGCAAAACAGTGATTATGCCACCTTGGCTGAGAAAACCAAACGTTTGGCCCTGGAACTCAAAAGCATCCTGGAAGAAAAGGGGGCTTCAATCCACGTCAACTGCCTGGCTTCGGCCTTCACCCTGTTTTTCACCTCCACCCCGGTTACTGACTTTGCAACGGCCAAAACCTCGAACACAGAGCTTTTCGCCCATTTTTATCGGCAAATGCGTTCCCAGGGCATATATATGGCACCCTCAGGTTTTGAGTGCACCTTCACCTCCTTTGCCCATACCGACCGGGATTTTGAACAAACTTTGCAAGCGGCCCGGCAAGTCAGTTTTCCGGACCTGTAAATGGGCTCCTTCGCACGGTAATTTTACTCTCAGGTATAATATGTTGCACATTCATCAGCAAATAAGCTAATTTTTAGTTTCATGCGAGAACACCGAACACATTTCCTTGTCATCCAGTACAGAATAGGTCAACTGAAATTGTTGAAAACAAAAAGCAGAACCAAAAAGTCCTGGGCATCTCCGGGCCTGGGCCTTGCCTTTGATGCATGTTGTATGCGATAATTTAGAAAGTATAAACTCAACAACGGACCATACCAAATGAAGGCACGATATTCGATTATTCCATTTCCAATCTGCATACGAAGGAGGAGGGTGATGTACAGGATCCTTATTTTGAGCTTGGTATGTTTCGGACTGAGTCTTTGCCTCCTCTTCCCCCGACTCCTGGCCTCTTCCATCCAAATACCACAAGAAGTGGTCATGAATGAGTCCCAGGACAAAGTAAATAATCCTCTGTATGCTCCGGTAACCATGCCCCACCAGAAGCATATCCCTCAGGGATGTCCAGTTTGCCATCATAAGTGGGAAGATACGTCCCAGCCGCCGCGAAAATGTACCACCTCAGGATGTCACGATCTGGTCGGGGCGAAAGGTGCACAAATGCAGGAAGTCGATGCAGCCTTCAACGCCTACCACAATAGGGAAAGCACGCACAGCTGCCTGGGTTGTCACCTGCAAAAAAACGAGGCTGACCAAGCCAGCGGGCCTTTTCAAAACTGCGCTGCATGCCATGTCAAAAACCAATAAGACGAGTACAACATGGGTACACATTCCGGAAAAGATCATCGGCCGGACCAGGAAATCATCGAGCTCACGGAAGTGGTTGAAGAGCCGGGGCAACCTCCTTCTACCGGCTCCTCACCTCCAGGTGACCAGGAAAATCCATACCACAATGAAAATGGGCGCCCCGGGAGAGCTTCCTCCAGCAGTCAGAGCTCCGAGCAGAGCCCGGTAGAGGATGACTTTGACTTCACCGCCCTGCTGCGGGACTCACAAGACGTAGACACCCAAAACAGGTGGACAGAACAATCAACCACCAGCTCAAAAAACGATGAGCAAAATTCGGCCCGGGACTTTGACGACCTGGACGATCTCTTTGACGAATTGGATTTAGACCTGGCCAAAGAGCATGATTCGCAACCCGGGAAGGAAGGATTATCCAATGTTGATTCCCAGGATCTGCGTAGCCGCTTGGAAGACATGGATTCCCGGATCTCGGAACTAGAAAACCTGCACACCCTTGAATCCAGAATTCGGGATTTGGAAGCGGGGTCAAAGAGTACAGAATCTTGGAAAGAGATCGAGGTCCGGATAATGAATCGCCTGGAAGATCTGGTCCGGGAAAAGATAGCCGAGCTCAAAGAGACCCTGACCCTGGATCTGAAATCAAATGACCAGACCGATCTCCCTTCCAGGCAAGAAGTGGAGAATCTGGCTCAAAAAGTGGATGAGCTGAACAGCTATGCCTTAGGGCCGGAGACCGTCAGTGCCTTGAAAAACGAGTTGTGGAACGAGCTGAGTCAGCGCATAGAAGAAGTTGTGCCCCAAGCAGCTGCCAAGATTATCCGGGAAGAAATCCAATCCTTAGAGAAAGATGATCCGGACTTCAGTGAGGAGCAAACCAATCGATAACAAAAAAGGGGGGGTGCTTTCCGGTTTCTCCCCATTCCCGTCCGGAGCCTTTGTCTCATGGTGGGTCAAGGCCATTTCCCCTCCGGACGGGTTTTTTCAAATTTTCCTCTGGAAAATTTGAACCGTGAACCATAAAAACCACTCATGAGCCGAATGAGATTGTCTGAGTTTTGATTTTGCGTAACTGCCCTGAAGGCTGGCAAGTGAGATATGGACAGCAAAATACAGAAACAGGCCTTACAAGTGACCAAAGAGATCATCGTCAAATTCATCGAGGTGGGACGTATCTCGCCCAACAACTTCGACCAGTTTTTTGGGCCCATCTATCAGGAAGTACTCCGGACCATCGAATCCTCACCCCCTCCCCATGCAAAAGATGACACCACGACCACCCCTTGATCCGTCACTTTCCTCCCAATCCTCCAAGGCTGTGGGCGATATGTTCGGACGCATCGCCCCGGCCTATGACCTGTTGAACAGGACCTTGAGCCTGGGACTGGATATTTCCTGGCGCAAGGCTTTGGTGCGGGCCGCCGCACCGCCGGCCGGAGGCATAGTGCTGGACCTGGCCGCCGGGACCCTGGACGTGGCCGCCATGCTGCATGCTCAAACCCCACGCCTGACCGTTCTGGCCGCTGATATCTCCCTGCCAATGCTTTGCAAAGGACGATCGAAAATCAGGGGGGGCAACATCTTTCCCCTGGGGGCGGATGGAAGATCCCTCCCCCTGCCGGACAGCAGTGTGGACTCAGTGACCATCGCCTTCGGTCTGCGGAACATCCGGCCCAGAACGGCCGCTTACGCTGAAATCCGCCGCATTCTCACCCCCGCAGGCCGACTATGCATCCTGGAATTCGGATCCGGAGGTCAACGCATTTTGGGCGGAGTGTATAACCTGTATCTGACCCGCATCCTCCCGGCCTTGGGGCGAATCATCTCCCGGGACCGCCAGGCCTACACCTACCTGGCCCAAACCATCCAGGCCTTTCCCACTGCCCCGGACCTGGAAGAGGAACTCCGCCAAGCCGGTTTTTCACACGTGAAGGGCCGCTCCCTGACCGCAGGTATCGTGTGGTTGCATACGGCCGCCAAATAGGTAAGCAAACATTCAAAGCCAGTCCGGCCGACACCAGGAGGTGGGAGGTGGGAAACGGCCTCAGTTCCAGGCTCACAGACGACGGCAACGATCGGCAAGGCAGGGATTATATGAGCACGATTTTTCTTGTATATGGGAAACTCATGTATCGAACTTTCCAGGGGAGCTTACAATTGGTCTTCCATTGGTTCGATACACGCAAGACAGCTTACGTTCCGGAAACTCTTGAATGACCAGATCGTCCATATGGATTTTCAGCTCATTGAGCTTGTTCAGCACTTCAGAGGCGCTCAGCACCGCATCGTTATCCTGTCCGTAATTGGCTTGCAGGGCTCGGAAGAAGGCTTCAAGTCTATAGTAACAGGTCTGAAGAATGAGGCTGTTTTCCATATGCTCTTCAAATGTAAAGTTTTTTCCATCCATAGTTCCCCCGAGCGTCCCTTTGTTCATCTTGGTCAACCAAAGAAGGTCCTCCCCTCCGGTCTCATTGAAGCTCCTTGCCTTGCTCAGGGGCGCAAACTTCCTGAGCAGGCACCTCGTCTCTGCATTTTTTTCCTTTGAGGCCGGTCTGATCAATGGTTTGAGACTTCTGAGACAACACAAGGCATTCAGTTCGGAACAGACAGTTTACTTGATCACAATACCCTGATCCGGCCCGGGCGAAACAGTCGAAATTTCCTTCCGAGCGCTGAATGGCCCGAATGGCCTCTACCTTGGTCATGCCCACCCCAAAGCGCAGCCCGTTCTTCCTGCCCAAAGTACGTACATCTTGCATTTTCACCCTGCAGCCCCCTTGTAAACGGTTCCATGGACATTTTTTCTTTCATCTTCTGCGAAATCAGGATATGCTCCTTGAGGCCGGCATACAAGACCTTGCAGCCGTATATTTTGCCACAGTCACGAACCATAGACATCTCTTCCTTGCTCACGGTCAAAGCCGAAAGCGTCTCAACGTATATTTTCGTCTTTTTTTTGCCCGCTTTGGGGCAAAAAAATGTCAGATTTGCCGGAGGCAAAGTGGTCCCATGACCCATCCATCATCCGGGCCAGCCTGTATTCTCTGCTTCTCTGATTCCACCATTCTTTTTCACCGGGACCGCCGACGTCGATACTACCGCTGTATTCGGTGCCAATTGGTCTTTGTTTCCCCCGAGGAGCATGTCGGCCTCAAAGAGGAAAAAGCTCGCTACGATCAGCACCAGAACCATGAGCACGACCCGGGGTACAGAAAGTTTTTATCCCGGGTCTTGGCCCCAGTCAGGCAGCATACTTCCCCTCCAGCTTTTGGCCTTGACTTTGGATGCGGTCCTGCTCCGGCCCTGGCCGCCTTATGCCGGGAAGCAGGCTATCAGATGGACATCTTTGATCCCTTCTATGCCCCCCTTCCAGAGATATGGGACACGACGTACGACTTTATAACCTGTACTGAAGTGGTTGAGCATCTCCGCCAGCCCGGCATCACTCTGCCCCAGGTCTGGTCTCTGTTGCGTCCCGGAGGCTGCCTGGGGATCATGACCAAGCTGGTCCACTCCCAGCAGGCCTTTGCCAACTGGCACTATATCCGGGATGAAACGCATATCGCTTTCTACTCCCAAGATACCTTTCTTTGGCTGGCCCAAAGGTTCCAAGCCAATATCTCCTTTCACGGTCAGGATGTCATTTTGATCATACGGGCTGACCCCGCAGCCCGGTTCTTGACATCCTGACCAGGCCAGGGCAGACAGAGTTGGACTTTGCTGGACGAAACCCCAGGTGAAACACATCATGCTCACTGCCGTATCCGGGGCCGTACTCTGCGGCGGGCTCAATACCCGCATGCACGGACGAACCAAAAGTCATTTACCCCTTGGCCGTCAGACCTTTTTGCAGCGTCTGACCCAGACCCTGCAATCCGTATGTACCGAAACGAGTATCATTACCCGTAATCCGGAAGAATACAGCTCCTGCAACCTGCCCGTGCATACAGACATATTTTCCTTACGCTGTTCTCTGTCCGGAATACATGCCGCCCTGAGCTACAGCCCCTGTAAACACGTCTTCATTACCGCCTGCGACACACCGCTGCTTATGCCTGGGGTTATCCGCCTGCTCATGGATAAGGGATCAAAGGCCGACGATGTGGTGGTACCGGTGATCAATGGGTATTACGAACCCTTGTGCGCCATATATTCCCAAAGCTGTCTCCCTCTGCTCTCCCGGCTCCTGGAAAACAGACAGGCCAAAATCTCGGGAATGTATTCCCGGGTCCGGGTGCACATGGTGCAGGAAGCGGAGGTGCGTACCGTGGACCCCCATCTGGATTCGTTCATCAACGTCAACACCCCCGAGGATCTCTTTTCCCTTCAGAAACGGTGAGCAGAAGGCCAAAGACCTTTCCCGGCCTTAATCCGAACCGGCGTATATCTGCTGCAGGATCTCTCGTCCGCCTCGGTCCAGGACCTTTCGGGCCAGAGAACGGCCCAGGCTCTCAGCCTCCCGGCATCCGGCCCGATCTTGTTCCAAAATAACCGTGTTCCCCCGGACATCGGATACAAAGCCGTGCAGGGTGACCTGATCACCTTCTACTTCGGCCATGCCTCCGATAGGAACCTGGCACCCCCCTTCCAGCTCGTGGAGAAAACTGCGCTCTGCAGTCACTGTCACCCTGGTTGGGGCATGATCCAAAGCAGACAATAAATGGTCCAGCTCCGTATTTTCGGTTGGATATTCAATCCCCAGTGCCCCTTGTCCCAAGGCCGGATAAAAATACGGAGGCACAAGACGGCAGGCGTATGGGGACTGCAGACCCAGGCGCTTGAGGCCCACCGAAGCCACGACAATGGCATCATATTCACCCTTTTCCAGCTTGCCCAGCCGGGTATCCAGGTTCCCCCGCAGGGTCCGGATGGTCAGGTCCGGGCGCAGGGCCAGGAGCTGAGCCTGCCGGCGCAGGCTGCTGGTCCCTACCACAGCTCCCTGTGGCAGGGATTGCCAGTCAGAATAGTGCATGCTTAAAAAACAGTCCGAGGTGTCGTCCCGCTCAGGCATGACCCCCAGGGCCAATCCAGAGATCAGCTCGGCCGGCACATCCTTCATGCTGTGAACGGCCAGATCCGCTTCTCCGGCCAGAATGGCCTCTTCGATCTCTTTGACAAATAACCCCTTGCCCCCCACTTTGGCTAAAGGGACATCCAGGATCTTGTCTCCCGAGGTTTTCACGATTTTGAAGTCAATATCCACCTGGGGGTGAACAGCCTGAATGAGGCCGGCTACATGCCTTGCCTGCCACATGGCCAATTTGCTGCCCCGGGTGGCGATGGTCAACGAGGTTATCATGATCCTCTGCTTTGGGTTGTGATTCTCCGCTATTAACAAGTGTGAGAGGGGCCCTCTCCATAGGTCCATACCTTGTATTTCAAGGACTTATCCACAGCTGGCACAGCTTCCTCCGCCACACCCGGCACAGCCTCCCCCTGAGGACATGGAAGCTTCTGGTCCTAAGGGCTCTGCACCCCCCAGTTTGCTCCGGCACCTGGACATCAACTTGTGGGTTTGCTCTGAACCGCACTGGGGACAGGGGACCTCAGCTTCCGAGCCTAAAATGATCTCCTCGAACTGGTGAGCGCACCGGGTGCAGGTATATTCGTATATAGGCATGGCATGACTCCTGTATGCAATATTGGTTATATCAGAGATAGGGCTGAAGTTGATCCGCAGCTTCAAAGAGAAAAAAATCAACCAGCCGGCACAAGAGGTGCCCAATGATCATGTGTACCTCTTGAATATGGGCCGTGCGCTGGCCGGAAACGCAGATCGTGTGATCGCAGTAGCCCCGCATTCTTCCCCCGTCCTCTCCCAGCAGGCCGACGGTGGTTAATCCCGACTCCTTGGCCACCTGCAAGGCATGAATGAGGTTGGGACTCTGACCGGAGGTGGAAATACCCACACACACATCCCCCTCTCTGCCCAGGGCCTTGACTTGCTTTCCGAATACATGATCAACTCCATGCTCACTGCTCACAGCGGTAAGCACTGAACTGTCCGTGGTCAAGGCCAAAGCCGGCAAAGGAGGACGTTCCATCTCAAACCTGGAAACAAACTTGGCGGCTAAACGCTGGGCTTCGGCCGCACTGCTCCCATTGCCGCAAAATAAAATCTTGCCTCCCCGCACCAGAGTAACGGCCATGAGCCTGGCCACTTCGGTCACTGCTTCGCTGCCGGTTTTGAAAAAATCCTTACGCAATTCAGCGCCTTGCTGGACATACTCCTGAACCAGAGACAGGGCCTCCTGGGTCATGCGCCCTCCGGCTTGGCCTTTGTTGGTTTCTATGGTAGCCTTCGTGCCGATTTGTAACGGATCGATACAGGGTCCATGTATCCTTATCCAGCCCATGCCCAGGGGAGACAATGACCGCACGCACTTCCGACCCAGCCTCGGAAGGGACAAGGAACTTGGTTTGGCACTCGGTTCCCGAGCACAGACCGTGTTTGATTTTCATCGGCATGCCGGGGGCAGGCAAGAGTACCCTGGCCACAGCTTTGGCCCGCAGGCTGGGCTGGGCGTATCTGGATACCGATCACCTCATGGAGGCATGGTACGGCCTGCCTTTGGAAGCCTTGCGGCGGACCCTGGGCCGGGAACAGTTTCTGTTAGCCGAAGAAAAAACCTTGCTCAGTCTGGAAGTCTGCCGGTGCGTTGTGGCCACCGGAGGCAGCGCTGTGTACAGTCCTCAAGCTATGGAAGCGCTCCAACGTAGCGGAGTCATCATCTATTTGCAAGCCGACTTTCCAACCATTTCCCAGAGGGTTGAACAAAACCCGGATCGGGGGTTAGTTATGCGGTCCGGACAGAATCTCCACGATATTTACCAAGAACGTTGTATCCTTTATGAACGCTATGCAGATCTGGTGATAAGCACAGCTTCGGCCTCAATTCAGGACTGCATCCACAAACTGGAAGCTTTGATATATGAACTCTGGACCTCAGAAAAAAAAGAACAATAACGTCTTCGAGCGATTAGCCGAGTTGTACGCCACAATGGAGTCCAGATACGAGGAACTGGCTTCCCGTTTGGGCCTGACCTGCTCCGAATGCACGGACAATTGCTGCCAGAGTTACTTCCAACACCACACCTACATTGAATGGGCCTATATTTGGAAGGGCATGGATTCTCTGGATCCAAAACACAGGCAGGCCGTTTTGGACCGGGCCAGAACCAATGTCGAGCAATGCCGGACCACCCTGGAGCAGGGCAAACAGCCCCGGTTCATGTGCCCGTTGAATGAACAGGGCTTATGTATCCTCTATCCGTACCGGCTGATGATCTGCCGTCTGCACGGGGTTCCCAATCAAGTGCGCATGCCCAACGGGCAGACCAAACAGTTTCCTGGATGTCAAAAGTGCCAGGAGCTAACTGCTGATTTATCTCCAATACCCGTTTTGGATCGGACCCCGTTATATATTGAACTGGTGCAATTGGAACGCGAATTTCTGGGAACCAATCGCAGGAGACCGCCCAAAGTGGATATGACCCTCTCGGAAATGTTGGTTCAGGGAAAACCACCGGTGCAAGGAGAATGACATGTATCCCGGACAGAGATGGCCAGCAGAACATCTTCAGGGCAGAGGCACTGTCCAGGCTGCGGTCCTGGCCGGGATCATCTTGTTTTTGGGGCTGGCTTTAGCCTCTTGTGCCACCCAGAGCGTTCGACATTTGAAGCAGCAACCGTGGTCTTTGGATGAACCCCAAAGCATGCGCACCAACTATCTTCGGTTCGACTTCGTTTGCAGCCAGGGACTGAATGGGCTCCGAGTCCAAGGATCGGCCTATCCTCTCTCAGACGGCTCGATTCCGAAATGGGCCGTCTGGGCCAGAGATTTGTGGCTCGGAGTGTACCTCAGCGACCGGTCCGGACAGGTCTTGGCCCAGGAAGTCAAGGTTCTCCCCCCCCAGAGCCTGACCCCGGCCCATCCAATTTCTTTTACCTTTGTCCTTGAGCCCCACAGTATGGGTGAGCCTGGACCGGTATACATAAGCTTCGGTTACCGTCTGGTTTTGGCTTCCGGACCGGAGGGCAGACCAGAGGAAAAGGACGAGGACCCCGGGGCCAAATCGCCGGTTTTCTTTGCCAGTGAATCCGCTCTGACCCGTTTTTGAAGCTTCAGGGAGTTATTTATATCGAAATACGATCCGCCCACGGGTCAGATCATAGGGAGATAATTCCACTTTCACCTTGTCGCCGGGCAAAATGCGTATGTAGTGTTTCCGCATCTTGCCGGAAATATGCCCCAAAATTTCATGCCCGTTCTCCAGCTCCACCCGGAACATGGCATTGGGTAACGCTTCGGTGACCACTCCCATAACCTCGATAGATTCTTCTTTGGCCATACACACCCTTTTGGTTCGTGGTTAAATAGCTTATGATCATTCCGGCAAATTTTCATTTTTGCCCGCCTTGAGGCCCAAAAATTTTCAGATTTGCCACAGGTGGCCCTGACTGCAACTCCAGGCGGGCTTACACATCGACCCATTCCACCTGGGGCGGCCAACCCAAACGGAGTTCCACACAGGCAAATCCTGGAGGACTGCCCTTGGGCAGGGCAAAACTCCCAGGGTTAAGTATCGGGAGGGCATAACCATGGGGATCAAAGTACCTTTTATGGGTATGCCCGTAACAGACCAGGTCCAGCCCCAGACCGTCGAAACTGGAGACCACCTTTGGGGCCAGAGGGCCAAACCCCAAACCGAAACCGTGGATCAGGCCGACCTGGAATTCCCCCAGACGTACCGTTGTTTTCCGGGGCAGAGAATCTGCCCACTGCCCGCTATCCATATTACCGGCCACAGCATAAAAACGGGGATGGGAGTTTAAAAAGGAAAACACCTGCTCTCCGGTGATATCCCCGCAATGGATTACAGCATCCATATTTTGCATCACCTGCTCATAGGCCGAGATCAGGACCTGGCTGGGCTTTTGCATATGGGTGTCTGAAACGACTGCAATGCGCACGAAGCCACTCTCCTTGAACTACTGACCATTTTTCCGCGACCACCAGGAACTGTCTGCCGCCCGGAACCACCAATCGGTATGGTCGGTGCGGATGATGGACTGGGCCAAATGTCGGCCCAGATCACTGCGCAACCGATCCAGGGCATGGGTGATCCATTTTCGGGCATACGCATTGCCCAAATCCTGCTCTTGTTTCAGGCTGAGTATGAGGTCCAATTGATCCGCGTCTTGGGCCAGTTTCGCTTCCAGGCTGGAAGCATCTTCCATTTCGGCCAAAACGTCCAGGACATCCTGTCCCAAGCCTGTACCGGACCAGGCATCAAAGGCGGCCTGTTCATCCCTGGAGGTATTGTACATCTTATTTACATAATTGAAATCCCCGGTCCGGGTCTCATGCAGATCGTGAAACAGACACATAAGGACCACCTTGGCCCAGTCCGCACCAGCCAGCTGGGCCAGCACGAAACCGGTGACTGTAGTCCGGAAGCTGTGTTCAGCCACACTCTCTTTTCCTGAGCCCAGGAATTGATACCCAGTCCGGGGCGTATGCCGCAACATGCCAACTTCAAACAGCAAATCGGTCAAGGCCTTCCATCTGTCGGCTCCGATCTGGATAATCGCATCTGCACAAGCCGTTTTTCCGCTCATTTGTCAAACAGCCCCATTAAGATCTGTATTCAGCATTAATGCGCACATAATCTACACTGAGATCAGAGGTCAGGATCTCGTACTCTCCCTCTCCCCAACCTAAAGCGATGTCCACGGGTATCTCCTGACGGGCCAGAAAAGGGGCCAGGAGGCCGTCAATGTCCGCCTGAGCCGGCGTCCCCTGGGAAAAGACCTCCCGTCCGGCAATGCACACCCGAACCTGGTTGGAATCAAACTCCGCCCCGCACCGCCCCAGGGCTGCCACTATCCGCCCCCAATTCGGGTCCCGGCCGAACATGGCTGTCTTGACCAAAGGAGAATGAGCAACTGTCCGAGCTGCTGTCTCGGCCTGGGATGCATCCCGGGCCCCGCTGACCCGGATGCGGACCACCTTGGTCCCCCCCTCGGCATCCTGAACGATGAGATAGGCCAGTTCCCGACACAGCTCAGTGAACTCCTCTCTGAACCCATCCACCTCTTTTTCCTTGAGATTCACTCCACTTTGCCCATTGGCCAATCCCAGTAGACAATCGTTTGTGCTCGTGTCTCCATCCACGCTGATGCGGTTAAAGCTCCTGTCAGCCGCGTAACGGATCATATCCTGCCACTTTGACGGCTCCAAACGCAGGTCGCAGCAGATAAAGGCCAACATGGTGGCCATATGGGGGCAGATCATGCCTGAGCCCTTGGCCAGCCCCAACAGCCTCACCATTCCCCCAGATAAGGGAACCTCCCGCCACAGAATTTTGGGAAAAGTATCCGTGGTCAATATGGACCGGGCTAGGCCCAGGGGGTCGTTTCCCTCTTGGTCCGCAGCCAAAGCGGCCACCCCTTTTTCCCAGATGGAGAGATCCATGCCTTGCCCGATAACCCCGGTGGAGGCCGGCAAAATCTCCTCCGCCTTGAGCCCAAAGGCCCGGGCCGTCATCTGGCAGGTTTGGCGGCAGGCCAGGAGTCCTTCCTCCCCGGTGCAGGCATTGGCCTGTCCGGCATTAACCAATATAGCCCTGGCCCAGGGACTGGTGTGTAAGTGGTCCTTGCTCACCAGGACCGGAGCGGCCAGGAACCGGTTGGTGGTGAACACCCCGGCTGCGGCCGCCGGATTCCGGGACAAAATGAGTCCCAGATCTTTACGTCCGGTATACCTGAATCCAGCCGGAGTGGAGAGAAAGGAAAATCCAAGGGGGGTTTTGATCACAGCGAAGCTCCGTGTGAAACCATATACAAGTGTTCAGTGTTCGGTGTTCAGCAAGAATAGAGCCATAATCCATCATACTTCTTGCTGAAACCCTGTATGAAATAAAATCAATGGTTTCAGGTATCAGGAAAATCAAATTATTACCTGTAAAAGTCAAAAAACAAATAAAAGAGAGATTCTTCACTCCAAGATTCGTTCAGACCTGTCCTGATTCTTTTAAAGGAATGACAAATCAGAACCATCCCCCTATTTTGAACTCTAACTCTTTGCTTTTATTCACCTCTGATTACTGTCCTCTGTCCTCTGACCTCTCGCATCCGGCTATCTTCCGCAGCATTTTTTGTATTTCTGCCCACTGCCGCAGGGACACGGGTCGTTGCGGCCCACCTTGGGTTTATCCCGCTTGAAGGGCTCCGGGTTGGTGCTGGCCGCTGTCTCATCAGCCCCGGAAAACTGCAGCTCACTGGGCTGTTCTTCGTGCTGCAGCTCCTCCTGGGCGGCCTCTTGCAATCTGACCCGGCACAGGGCCTTCAAGGTGTTCTCCTTTATCAAGTAGAGGAGTTCCTGGAAAAGCTCAAAACCCTCTTTCTTATACTCCTGCTTGGGATTTTTCTGCCCATATCCGCGCAGACCGATACCTTCCTTCAGATAATCCATGTTCAGCAGGTGCTCTTTCCAGAACCTGTCCAGGCTCTCCAACAGGAAAAAGCGGAGAATCTCCTGATAATGCTCCCCGGCATTGTCTTTGAGTGCAGCCAGGATCTCCTCCACCTTGGCCCTGGCCTCCTGCGTGGAGGGAAGGTGATCGCGCACCGGCATGACCCGGTTTAAGGCAAAAACCTCCTCCAATCTGGACTTGACTCCCCGGGCGGTTTCTTCATCAGGACCTTGCTTGCCGCTCTCTTCCACCGCAGCCATGATATCTTCCAGCAAGTCGTCCACAAAGCCCATGATCATGGGCTCCAGATCGTCCAGGGTCATGATTTCCCGGCGCCGGGTATATATGACCTCCCGCTGCTGGTTCATGACGTCGTCGAACTCCAAGAGCTGCTTACGGATATTGAAGTTGTGCTCTTCCACCCGATGCTGGGCGTTTTCAATGGCCCGGGAGATGAGATTGTTTTCGATGGCCTGCCCTTCTTCCACCCCCACCTTGTTCATCAAGCCGGATATCCGATCAGAACCGAACAGGCGCAGGAGATCGTCGTCCAGGGCCAGGTAGAAACGGGAACTCCCCGGGTCTCCCTGCCGTCCGGACCGGCCTCTGAGCTGGTTGTCGATGCGCCGGCTCTCATGACGTTCCGTGCCCAGGATATGCAATCCATCCAATTCCCGGACTCCTTCACCGAGAACAATGTCTGTTCCCCGCCCGGCCATATTGGTGGCAATGGTCACCCGCCCCTTCTCTCCGGCCTGGGCGATGATTTCCGCTTCCTTCTCGTGGTGCTTGGCGTTGAGCACGTCGTGGGGAATACGCAGCTTGTTCAGGTTCTCAGATATATATTCCGATTTGTCGATGGATGTGGTGCCCACCAACACCGGCTGCCCCTTGGTGTACAACCCCCGGATCTCGTCCACAATAGCTGCGTACTTTTCTTTCTGGGTTCGATAGATGACGTCCGAAAAATCTTTACGGATCATGGGCTTGTGGGTGGGGATGACATTGACATCCAGGTTGTAGATCTCCTTAAACTCCACGGCTTCGGTGTCCGCTGTCCCGGTCATCCCGGCCAGCTTGTCGTACATCCGGAAAAAATTCTGAAAGGTGATGCTGGCCAATGTCTGGTTCTCGGCCTCCACCTTGACCCTTTCTTTGGCTTCCAAGGCCTGGTGCAGTCCGTCGCTGTATCTGCGGCCAGGCATGATCCGGCCGGTGAACTCATCGACAATGATCACCTGCTGGTCACGGACGATATAATCCACATCCCTCTTGAAAAGTTCATGAGCCTTCAGGGCCTGTAAGACGTGATGCTGATAGGTGATGTTCTTGGGATCAAAGAGATTGTCGATTTTCAAAATTTCCTCGCAACGGATCACGCCATCATCGGTCAAGGTCACACTCTTGGCCTTTTCATCCACTGTATAATCCCGCTCCTTCTTCAAGCGGGGAATTATGGTGTCCACCTGTTTATACAAGGCCGTTGATCCATCGGCCGGGCCGGAGATAATCAGTGGGGTCCTGGCCTCGTCGATGAGCACGGAGTCCACTTCGTCCACAATGGCGTAATGTAAATCCCGTTGCACCAGTTGGTGGGAATAAAACTTCATGTGATCGCGCAGATAATCGAACCCGAACTCATTGTTGGTGCCGTAGACAATATCCGAAGCATAGGCCTTTTTTCGCTGTTCATCGGTCATTCCATGTTCAATGGTCCCTACCTCCAACCCCAGGAAAGAATAGATCTTGCCCATCCATTCCGCGTCCCGCCGGGCCAGGTAATCATTGACCGTTATCAGGTGCCCGCCCTTACCGCTCAAGGCGTTCAAAACCATAGGCATGGTGGCCACCAGGGTCTTTCCTTCCCCGGTCTTCATCTCCGCGATCCTGCCCTCGTGGAGGACCACCCCTCCCAGGAGTTGGACATCGAAGGGACGCATGTCCACCGTCCGCCTGGCCGCCTCCCGGACCAAGGCGAACACGTGCGGCAAGACATCCTCCAGGCTGCGGCCCTGCTCCACCTCTTGGCGGTGTTCGGCGATGCGGGAGGGAAAGTCCTGATCCGGCATTTTCTGTATATCTGCTTCCAAGCTGTTGATGCGCTCCACAATAGGCCATTTGGATTTCAGATAACGTTCGTTTTTGGAGCCAAAAACTTTTTTGGCCATATATTTAAACATGATAAATCCGTCCCCCTATCCAATCGACTGCAAGCATTCAGTTCCTGCCCATCAAAGATGAGCGGGCATCTTTTCAGATCCGAGATGACATCAGTTGCAGTCGTGCATTACATTTTTTTCTTGGCCTCGGCCATTTCGCGGGCCATATCCCGCTTGACGGCCCGTTGCTTAAGCTCTTCGCGCTGATCATGGACCTTTTTCCCTCTGGCCAGGGCGATCTCGATCTTGACCAGGGATTTTTTGAGATACATGGACGTAGGAATAACGGTCAATCCTTTCTGCTCTACCTTCCCCCGCAACAGGTCGATCTCCCGTTTGTGCAAGAGGAGCTTACGATCCCTGTCCGGTTCATGCCCGGCATAACCGGCGTTTTCATAGGCCGCGATGTGCACCCCGGTCAAAAAGGCCTCGCCCCGGGAAAAAGTGATGTAGCTATCCTGAAAGCTCACCCTGCCCGCCCGAACTGACTTCATTTCTGAACCGCTAAGAACGATTCCGGCTTCGTAGCGATCAAAAAGATCAAACAAGCGGCGAGCGTTCTTATTCTGGGCTACAATTTTTACCCCCGATCCTCCGGCTTTAGTCCCTTTTCCAGCCATGAACTCACTCTTCTTCCTGTTCCAATATGGAGGAATAAAATTGAAGTTCGTCCGGAAAGCGTTTGAATATATTTTCCCGGACCAGTTTATTACTTGCAGACACCGAGTCCAGGCTCAGAACCTGAGATAAGAGCTCGGAACACTCTTCCTTGGTCAATTTACGCAAAATGCGTTTGATCCAGGGGATGGATTGGGGATTGAGGCTTAAGCTATCCACGTGCATGCCCATAAGGATGGGAAGACAATAGGGATCAGAAGCCATTTCACCGCACATGCTGACTTCGATTCCGGCCTTGTGACCTGCGTCCACAACCTGCTTGATGCTCCGCAAAAGGGCCGGGTGCAAGGGCTGATACAGATGGGATACGTATTTGTTGGTCCGATCAATGCCCAAGGAATACTGGATGAGGTCATTCGTGCCGATACTGAAAAAATCTACATGCTTGGCCAGTATATCGGCGATCATCACCGCAGAAGGCAGTTCAATCATTATGCCCACCGGGACCTGGGGATCAAAGGGCAGACCTTCCTCCATTAATTCCGACTTGGCTTGATCCAAAACGGCCAGGACTTCCCGCAACTCGCCCAGTCCGGAAATCATAGGAAACATCAAAGACATATTTCCGACTTGGCTGGCCCGAAGAATGGCTCGGAGCTGGGTTTTGAAGATGTCTTGATGCCGAAGACAAAAGCGCACTGCCCGAAGCCCGAGCACCGGGTTGGCCTCATCATATTGCTCAAATCCATGTCCCAGCTTGTCCCCTCCGGCGTCCAGGGTGCGGATGACCACCCGCCGGGGATATAGAATGGAAGCCAGATCCCGGTATTCCTCCACCAGCTCCTGTTCCGTGGGCAGTTCGGTGCGGTACAAATAACTGTACTCAGTTCGGTACAAACCCACCCCGTCGCCGGCATAATCCAAAACTTTGCTGACTTCTTCAAAGAGCTCAATATTGGCGTGCAGTTGGACCCGAAAACCGTCCCTGGTCTCGGCTGGGAGGTCCAATTTGCGCATGACCTCTTTTTGATAGGCTTCAAAGCTGTACTTGAGATCCGTGTAATAGGTCAGCTCCTTCTCATCCGGATCAATGACAATCTGACCTCGAAATCCATCCACAATCACGAACTCGTTATCGGCCACAGAGGATTCCAAATCCTCCACCCCGACCACAGCTGGAATCTCCAGGGTACGGGCTAGAATGGCGACATGAGAGGTTCGCCCTCCCTGGGCCGTGGCAAAGGCCATGATCTTGCTCACATCCAACTCCACCGTATCGGCTGGAGAGAGGTCATGGGCGATGAGGATCACCCTGGAGGTTATGGGCTTTATGCTGTTTTTGTTGCCCAAGAGCTGGTTCATGACCCGCATGGTCAAGAGCCGCAATTCCTGGACCCGGGCCCGAAAGTATTCGTCTTCGATCCCTTGAAAGGATTTTTCGATATCAGCAACCCCTTTTTCCAGAGCCCATTCCGCATTCAGGTGCATATCCCGAATATAATGCTCCGTGGCCCGGCGTAACTTGGGGTCTTGAAGGACCATGATGTGGGTGTCCAAAATGGCCGCATGATCGCTCTGTTCCTTGGGTATCTGCCTGCGGATCTCCCTCAGACTGTCCAGAGCCTGGTCAAAGGCATGTTGCAGTCTGGCCAGTTCCAAATCAACCAGTTCCTGGGAAATGCTCTGCATGGGAGCCAAGCAGTAATGCCCCTGGCCTAAAAGATAGGCCCGACCGATGGATATGCCCACCGAAACGGGTACGCCATGAAGAATCTTTTCAGCCATACTCAACTCTCCCCAAACCCATCCAGGAAAAAGCGCTCCAAGTGTCCCACTGCCTTTTCCGCATCCTGCCCATGGGCCTGCAAAGTGATACTCTTACCTCGAGCCGCGGCCAAACTGAGGATATCCAAAACGCTCTTGGCATCCGCTTCCATGTCCCCAACCTTGAGCTTAATATGGGCTGAAAACTTGGCTGCCTCTTGAGCTATCTGGGCCGCCGGCCGGGCATGCAGTCCCAGCTCATTGCGAATATAAACTTGTTTAGTAATTGCGTCTGTCGTATTCATTGGAATAATCTAGCACACCTTCCCGGATTAAGCAAAATTCAGCCCATGGCCTTCAGGCTTTCCCATACTCCCCACACCAAAAGATAGAGGGCGACTGCCACTTCCCTGGGCAGCATACCTCTATAAACCAGCCAGGCTGCCCCCCCCAACAGGGTGCTGGCTCCTGCAAACCACAACGGATCCCGGGGAAAAGGATAAAGCATCCACCAGAGAAAAAGCACCCCTCCAGCATTGACCAATTTGATCCAATGCCCCCAATGCATGAGGTTCACCTGCCGCAACCGCTGAAAAAAGGCCAGACCTTTGCGGAATCCCAGCCAGAAGGTCACCGCTTTGAAGAGTTGCAACCCCAGAAAACACCCCAGGAACCAAAAACCAGCCACCCAGTAGGAGCCGCTGAGCAAAAGAATGGTCATGGCCAAGGTCCAAAAAACCACGAGCGACCCCCCAAAAAAAGAATCACCCAGTGCAGACAGGGTGTAAGAGGCCGTGCTTTGAAAGGATTCTTGAGCCGTGGATGGAATCATTCCCTGGGCGATATTTTTTTCCAGGAACAAGAAGGCCCCCACCAACAAAGGCGTAAAGTAGGGATGAGTGTTATACAACCGAACATACCGGCCCCGTGCGGCCTGAAGAGAGGCGTCTGAACGGTGTATAGCCTTCAATCCCGGGTCCATGGCATAGGCCAGGCCTATATTTTGCAGCCCTCGGGTATTGAAGTTGGCCCCCACCAGGTACGTACGCCAAAAACACTTGAGCAAATCCCGGTAGGTGAGCTTCACGACTCCTCCGATCGATTCCTTTGCCCCTGGATCTGGCTGAGAAACAGATCGTACAAGGCTTTTTTTCCCCATCCACGAGTCAGGGGAGCTGTCCGCTCCACGACCACCTTGGCCCCGTCTCCTGGCTGGCAAAGGCTGCCCATGATCCGGACCACCTCTTCTTCCTCTGTGATGTGAACGACCCTGTCTTCCGGAGCGACGATCACAGTCACTTCCCCCTTGAGGTGCAATAGGTCCTCCTGCCCGGACCCCAAAGTCAAAAAGATGAATTCTTCGTGCTTCTTGGTCAACTCCCTGGCCAGGCACACCTGCCGGCCGCCCAAAACGGAATATGCGGTCTGCAGGGTACTGGCCAGCCTGCTTACCCGCTCGAAAAAGACCAAGGTTGCCCGGGTAGAGGCAAACTCCGCAAAAAGCCGTTGCTTTTCCCCGGATTTCCGGGACACAAACCCCAAAAATACGAAAGGGTACGGCGGCAACCCACTGGCCATCAGAGCGGCCACCGGCGCACTGGGACCAGGAATCGGAGAAACTCGAAAGCCGGCTTGCCAGCAGGCCTGGACCAGCCGATAGCCCGGATCAGACATCAAAGGAGTCCCAGCACTGCTGACCAGGGCCACATCCCGGCCTTGGGCCAGCACAGACAAGACCTGTCCTATGCGGGACATTTCATTGTGTTCGTAAAGGCTCAACAACCGCGGCCCGGTCAGGCCCACCTGTTGCATGAAACGGCCGGTCTTACGGGTATCCTCAGCTAAAAGCACATCAACTGCGGACAGAACCTCTTTGGCCCTGTCGGAGAGATCACCAAGGTTGCCAATGGGAGTGGCTACGACCCACAGGATGGGAGGCGGAGAAGGCATCGGGCACATGATCGACCTGACAGTGGTGGGTTTGTATATAGACGGAAACCAGGTCAAAGCGGGATTGAACGTGCCACAGCTTATGTTGGCTTAAAAACAGACTTGCCGACTTGATCAGTTTGGACTGCTTGCGTGGGGTCAATGCCTCGGCCGGAGTCTCCAAGGTAGCCGTATTCCTGGTTTTCACCTCCACAAAGACTACGGTTTGTTGGGTTCGGCACACCAGATCCAGCTCTCCATACCGACACCTCCAATTGAGGCCCACAACCTCATAGCCCTGACTGACCAAAAAGGCCCGGGCCATCTCTTCTCCAAATCGCCCATATCTTAAATGCCGGGCAACCATTGCTGCCTGTCCTCTAAAAGCCGGCGCACAGGTGCGAAGGACCTTCTGTGCATGCGGCAAGGTCCGAGGACCTGTAGCTTGTGCACATGGAATTTGGTTCCGTATCCTTTATGGACGTTAAAGCCGTACCCCGGATAACGTTGATCGAGGCGTTCCATAAGCCGGTCCCGAAATACCTTGGCCAGGATGGAGGCTGCCGAGATCTGCGGCACCTTGCCGTCACCCCCGGGTATGCAGCGACAGGAAACAACCATTGCAGGAAGCTGATTGCCGTCCACAAGGACCAAGTCCGGCTGAACTCTCAACTTGTTGACCGCCCGGGTCATGGCCTGCAAGGTGGCCTGGAGAATATTGACACGGTCTATCTCCGGGGGCCAAGCCACACCCAGGGACCAGGCCAGGGCCACCGCCTTGATTTCTCCCTCCAGCCGATGACGGACAGAGGAGGAGAGCTTCTTGGAGTCTTGAACCTGTAGGCCACGAACCTCATTTGCAGGCAGGATAACGGCTGCTGCTACCACCGGACCGGCCAAACACCCACGCCCGGCCTCGTCCACTCCGGCTACCATCCCCTTGTGGCCCATTTTTTATGTTCAGTGCATCTATAGAGAACGGGTTCTTTATCCGCGGGTGTCCCGGGGTTTGATCCGAGCCGCCTTGCCCTTGAGGTTGCGCAGATAATAGATCCGCCCCTGGCGCACCTTCCCCCGGCTGACTACTTCCACCTTTTCAATGGACGGAGAATGCAAAGGAAAAATACGCTCAACCCCAATGCCTCCCGAGACCTTGCGCACGGTGAAAGTGGCGTTGGTCGTTCCCTTGCGCACCCTGATAACTGTCCCTTTAAAGACCTGAATCCGTTCCTTTTCCCCTTCAATTATCCGAATATGCACATTGACAGTGTCCCCGGCCCGAAATTGAGGTACGTCGATGCGCATATGTTCCTGCTCTATTTTGCGTACTACATCCATGGCTCGCTCCTTAACTAATCTTTGTCCCCATTGCCCTTCACGTGCTCAAAGCCGATATTCTATTCGGCAAAGAGATGCCGGTCCCTTTTCTTTGCCAATCTGTATCTACCAGATATCACCCAAAATACGATCAATGATAATGGCCGCTGCACTGCGCACTGAGAGATGGTTATAGGTATCAAAACACCTGATGGGCCGCAATATGTCCTCAGCCCTGGACAGGATCTGCGGGGCCAGCCCCGAACCGGTCCCCAAAAGAAGCAATACCGGCTGGTTCTCCAAATGCTCGCGCACACTTAGACAGGGCATTTCACCTTCAGCCCTGGCGCTTGTGGCCACAATCCGCGGCGCCATCCCGGTCTGTTCCTCAATGTGCTCCACAACCTGGTCCACATCAGCGGCAATCTTGACTCCCTGCACAGCAGATGTGCGGTCCGGATTTGCTTTTCGACCTTGTCCTGTCCGCCAATGTTCCAGAAGACGGGCTGCCAAAGCCTGCTGGTCCTGCAAAGGTGTGGTCAGGAAATATCCCCCCAGCCCGTAAGAACGACAAACTCGGGCTATATCGTGGATATCAAGGTTTGTCAAAGAGACAGAGGTAATCTGTCTCTGCTTGTTCATGACCGGCCAATGAACCAAGGCCACATACAAGTTCCGGCCCAGCCTGGTTCTGGTTTGGCCTCGCAAAAAATCCATATCCCTCAAGCTTAATCGGGCCCCTTCCAGGAGGTCCGGGCGATATCTCTCGGTAGCGAGCAGGGCTTGTTCCCTCCTCCACTCGGCAATCCGGGCATGATCTCCGGAGAGGAGCTCAGAGGGGACGTGCAGGTCTTTATACTCCTGAGGCCGCGTAAAATGAGGGTATTCCAGGAGCCCGGAGGCAAAGCTCTCTTCGTGAGTCGATTCCGGGCAACCCATATAATGGCTCTGCAACCTGGTCACAGCCTCCAGTAGACACAGGGCGGCACTCTCCCCTCCGTTGAGTACAAAATCCCCTATAGATACCGGCTCTGCTCCGGTGAGCCGGACAAAACGGGCATCTATGCCCTCGTATCGACCGCAGACCAGGGTCAGGGTTTCTTCACCGGCCAATTCCCTGGCCAGCTCCTGATCAAAAGGTCGTCCCTGGGGGCTCAAAAGCACCACCCGGCCCGGATCGGTAACACTGTCCATGGCCCGCAGCAAGGGCTGTAAGGACATGACCATGCCCGGCCCGCCCCCATACGGACGATCGTCGACGCTTCGGTGCCGATCCGGGGCAAAATCGCGGGGGTTGATCAAGGTGGTGGTGAAGATGCCCCGTTCCCTGGCCTTGCCCATCAATCCGCATTCCAGAGGCGAATCAAAGAACTGAGGAAAGATGGTCAGGATGTTCAAATGCATAATACTTTTATTCCTCGTCCACCACGCCGTAGAGCTCCAGCAGACCTGGAGGGGGATCAATGACCACCTTGTGATCCTGTACATCCATCTCCCGGATGAATGGGGAGACAGCAGGCAAAAGGACCTCCCGGCCCTCAGGAGTTTGGATGGTCCACACCTCCTGGCCGGTGCGTTTGTCCACAGAATCAATATTGCCCAGGAGCCGGCCGTTTTGCAGATACACGGAGGCTCCCAGCAGTTCCAGCTGTCGCAGCTCTTCTGTCCTGGACCTTGGCACATCCCGGCGTCGAACCCATACCTCGGCCCCCAGCCACTGTCTGGCCGTATCCCGGCCGGATATGGGTTCCAAGGTCACAAGAAGGCCTTTGGTATGATATCTGAGCTGGACCAGGCCGTGTTTTTGGGGGCGTCTTCCTTCGACCTTGAGGTAGACCCGATCGATCTCTTCAAAGAGGAAAGGGGAGTCTGCATAGCTGGAAATGCAAAGCTCCCCTTTCAGTCCGTGGGTCTTGATGACTCTGCCCACAGGCACAAAGCCCTTTTTGCCCATGCTGTCAAATACTGCTTACAAAGCAGCTTTATTCCAAAATTTCCAGGACAACCCGTTTTTGGGCCTTCGTGGACACCGCCCCCAGGATGGTCCGCATAGCCCTCGCCGTTCGCCCCTGTCTGCCGATGACCTTGCCCAGATCCTCTTTGGCCACACGCAGCTCGATCACCGAGGTCTGCTCGCCTTCGATCTCCGCAACATCTACAGCATCCGGGTTGTCCACCAAAGCTTTGGCGATATACTCAATGAGTTCTCTGAACATAAGGCACCTCCAGGAGGGCTTCAGATTGAACCTGGAACAAGCGAGTGTCTCAGAAAGAAGCAGGTGCTTAAAGTCATATCCATCCAATCTGGTGGCAGCATACAATATTTGCGGGCAAAACGCGTATAAAAACTGAGCGACTGCGGCCAGCCGCAGAGCTGACCTCTGGCCTCCGTTGTCTCCAGACTGCCAGGTTGCCTTGCACCCGGGGCATTATGCGGCCTGATAGTGAAACCCGGTTTTGTCCAGCAAAGATTTCACCGTTTGGGTGGGCCTTGCCCCTTGTTCCATCCACTTGCGTACCTTGTCGTGGTCGAGTTTGATTTCATTGGGTTCCACCATGGGATTGTAATATCCCAAGTAATCCAAAGCCCTTCCGTCTCTGCGGGTTTCGCTGTTCATTGCCACCACCCGGTAAAAAGGTCTTTTTTTGGAACCCAAACGTGTCAGACGCAGTCGTAAAGCCATGAGTGTGTTTACCCCCGTTGATAATTCATGTTCTTGATCAAATATAAACATACCAGAAAAAGAATCAACTACTTCTTCTTTTTCTTTTTCTGTTTGGCCTTCAGCTTTTGTTTTTTCCGATCAATTTTCTTTTTCGGCTTGTTCCTGGCCGGGGCTTGTCCGGGCATACCCATGGCCGCGGAGGGATCCAAACCGTTGAGTCCTTGCATGCCCCCGCCTTGAGAGCTGGCCTTTTTGAGCATCTTTTGCATCTGGCCGAAGTTTTTGAGCAGTTGATTCACGTCGGCCAAGGTGGTTCCGCTGCCTTGTGCGATACGTTCCTTGCGGCTGGTATTGATGATCCGCGGCTTATGTCGTTCCTGAGGGGTCATGGAGTTGATGATGGCCTCCACCCGACCCAATTCGTTTTCCGGAAGGCGGGCATCCTTGAGCTGATCCCTGATTTTGCCCATACCCGGTATCATTTTCAGCAGGCTTTCCATGGAACCAAGCTTGCGGACCTTGCGCATCTGACTGCGAAAGTCCTCCAGATCAAACTCCGCCTTTTGAAACTTGGCTTCCAGGGCCGCGGACTCCTGATCATCGAACTCCTGCTGAGCCTTCTCGATCAGGGTCAGCATATCCCCCATACCCAGGATCCTGGAAGCCACCCGGTCCGGGTGGAAAACCTCCAGGTCCTTGAGTTTTTCACCCATGCCCACAAACTTGATGGGCTTATGGGTAATGGACCGGATGGACAGAGCCGCTCCCCCCCGGGCGTCTCCTTCCAGCTTGGTCAGGACTACACCACTGATATCTAAAAGATCGTTGAACCGCTCGGCCACAGTCACCGCATCTTGCCCGGTCATAGAGTCGGCTACGAACAAGATTTCCTGGGGCCTGGTCTGCTCTTTGATCCGGGAGAGTTCCTGCATCAGATGCTCATCAATATGCAGCCTACCGGCCGTATCCATGAGGACTACATCGCAGCTCTGGGAACGGGCCTGGTCTATAGCCCTCTGGCAGATATCCACCGGGTTCATATCCGAGCGGGAGGCAAAGGCTGGAACCTCAATTTCTGCGGCCAGAGTATGCAGCTGATCAATGGCCGCTGGACGGTATACGTCAGCTGGAACCAAAAAAGGAGAATGTCCTTGATTGTGGAGGTGCAAGGCCAGCTTGGCAGCTGTGGTCGTCTTTCCCGAGCCCTGCAGGCCGACGAGCATGAACACAGACGGTCCGTCCGGACCTTTCAAATTCAGACCGGCCGACTGACCACCCAAAAGCTCTATGAGCTCCTCGTGCACGATCTTGATCACTTGCTGGCCCGGGGTCAGACTGGAAAGGACTTCCCGGCCCAAGGACCTCTCCCTGATCCGGTCAACGAAATCCTTGACCACCTTGTAGTTGACGTCGGCCTCCAAAAGGGCCAGCCGCACTTCCCGCAACCCATCCTGAATGGTCTTTTCATCCAGGTGGCCATGACCTTTGATCTTTTTAAAGACCTGGTCCAAACGGTCCGACAAACTCTCGAACATACACCTTGTCCTGTGGCCAAAAAATAAAAGAGTCTATTTATCTGCTTTTGTCATTCGGGTCAACTCGCTGATCCCGGACCTGCAGAGCTTTATTGTTATACTCTTTATTGTCAATGATATCAGGTGACTCAAACTGTATCTGGACAACAGCATGCTGTGGTCAGTGTTCAGTGTTCAGCATAACCAGCTGAGATTACATAATATTCAGTCAGTTGCTTGCTTGATATCTGAACAAGGACATCGAATTTGATTTGTCGGTTTTACCTGAACACTTAACACTGAGCACTTAACACTTTTCCCTGGCCCGGGCAAACCCTGGTCCCGAGTTGCGGATGACCTCTTCCGGGACGCAAAATGAGAGCCGGAAATGCCCGGGGCATCCGAAACCACTTCCGGGAACAGCCAATATGCGTTCCTCTTGCAAGGAACGTACAAAGGCCACATCATCTCCGCCCGGAGCGGCAGGGAAAAAGTAGAATCCTCCCCGGGGGGCAACATAGGAATATCCGGCTCGATCCAGAACCTCGCGCATCATCTCCCTGCGCCTCATGAAAATATCCACGTCCACCTGAGTATGAAGGGTTTTTTCCAAAAGCCGCTGCCCCACGGCCGGGGCGTTGACAAACCCCAAAATGCGATTGGCCAGGATAAGGCCGTCCATGAGATCTGCTTTTTCCGGCATGGCCGGATTGAGCAGGAGATAACCGATACGTTCACCGGCCAGGGACAGACTTTTGGAAAAGGAGTTGGCCACAATGCTTTGCTCATACAAGGGAAAGATGGGTGGGACCTCGGCCCCCTCATAGGTCAAGAACCTATACGGCTCGTCCGAAACCAAATAGATGGGTCTTTGCCTGCGAGCATTAGCTTCTTGTAAAATCTCCACAAGTTCCCGCAGCTCCTGGCGGTCGTAGATCTGCCCGGTCGGGTTGTGCGGCGAATTTAAAAGCACAATCCTGGTTTTATCAGTGATCGCCTGGGCCATGGCCGGGATATCCAAGTGAAAATCTCTCTTTTTGACTGCCACCGGCTTCAGCTCTCCGCCATGATTTTGGGCGTAGAAAAAATACTCCACAAAAAAGGGAGCCGGACAAACGACCTCCTCGCCGGGTTCTAGAAGGGCCTTGAAAATACAATTCAATCCCCCGGCCGCCCCACAGGTGAGCAAGACATCGTCGGCACTGAGCTCTGCTTCCTGGCTGGGCCCCGCCCACTCGGCCACCTTCTGACGGACTTGGGGGTATCCGGCATTGGGCATATATCCGAAGGCGTATGGTCTGTCCGTCTCTTCCGCCAATCGGTGCAGTCCCTGGGCCACGCTGTCCGGAGGGGGCAAGTCCGGATTGCCCAGGCTGAAATCATACACCCGGTCCGGCCCGTGTATTTTTTTCAGTTCCGTGCCGGCCTCAAACATGCGCCTGATCCAGGAACTCTTCTCTATATACTCGCTCATCCGCCTGCTCAAAACACTCATCACCGGCCTCCGAAATTGGTTTTTCAGTTCCTAAGGATTTTCTTCTTTTCAGTACCGAGGGTTTAGGGCACAATAGTATGCCAGCTGTTCAAGCTCACGTCTTGCTCCTGTCCGCTGCCGGCAGCAGTTCATAACACCTGTTCATAAGTGAGCATCATGCACCAATCTATTTTGAGTATTCTGCACCAGGTGGCCCAAGGCGAGAGAACCCCGGAGCAAGCCCTGGACCATCTCAAACTGGCCCCCTATCAACAATTGGCCTCCGGCATATGCCTGGACACCAATCGAGCCTTGCGCACCGGGCAAGGAGAGGTCGTCTTTGCCCCGGGCAAAAATCATAGCCAACTGCAAGAGGCCACAGCCGAGCTCGCTGACCACGGCCAACCAGTCCTGGTCACCAGATTGAGTGGAGAACAAGGCCGAAGCCTGGCCCGGGCCTTTCCTCAAGGGAGACTCTGGTCCCAGGCCGGACTTTTCTGTCTGGGCAAAGACCTGGATCTTGAGCCGCCATGGCCCAGTCACACCTCTGTCCTGACCGTCACAGCCGGGGCTTCGGATCTGCCTGTGGCCCTGGAGGCCTTGGGCACCGGACTTTTCTTTGACCTGGACATAGGGCTCATAACAGACGTGGGCGTTGCCGGTCTGCACCGACTGACTCCCCATTTGCCTGCCCTGCAACAAGCCCGTCTGCTCATCGTAGTGGCCGGCATGGAAGGCGCCCTGCCCAGCGTCCTGGCCGGCATGCTGGGCAAACCCATCATCGCCGTACCCACCTCAGTGGGTTACGGGGTCAGCATGCACGGGTTGGCGGCCTTAGCCGGGATGCTCAGTAGCTGTGCAACAGGCATTGCCGTGGTCAATATCGACAACGGCTTTGGAGCCGCGGCCATGGCCGACAAGCTCCTCAGGTAGTGTTCTTTTTTCAGCGCCTCCTCAGGAGGCGCTGAAAAAAGAAATCGAACTATTACCTGTCCTTCCCCAGCCCGGCCATCCACTCCTCCAAGGCCGCTTCAGCCCTGTGCACATAGGCCTCTTTGCGCTTGGCCTTTTTCATTCGCCGTTTTATAGGGGGCAAGAGACCAAAATTGACGTTCATGGGTTGAAAATTGTCCCGGGGCTCACGCAGGTAGTTGAGCAGTCCGCCCAAAGCGGTCTCTGCAGGGGGTAAGGAAACGTTTCTTCCCAGGTTAAGCCCCAGCCACAGCCCACAGGCCGCGGATTCAATATACCCCTCCACACCGGTGATCTGCCCGGCCAGAAAGATGCCGGGAGCTTTTTTGAGTTCCAAGTGGGGACTCAAGATCCGGGGGGCATGCACAAAGGTGTTGCGGTGGATGCTCCCCAGGCGCAAAAACTCAGCCTTTTCCAGGCCGGGGATGAGCCGAAAGACCCTTTTTTGTTCAGTATAGGTCAATTTGGTCTGAAATCCGACCAGATTGAACATGGTCTTTTCCTTGTTTTCAGCCCGAAGCTGGACCACGGCGAATGGGCGCTCACCGGTTATCGGATCATTCAGCCCCACCGGTTTCAAAGGTCCGAAAGCCAGGGTCATCTCTCCCCGTTCGGCCATAGTTTCCACGGGCAGGCAGCCCTCAAAGTGGATCTGGTTTTCAAAGTCCTTGCTCAGCACCCGCTCACCGTTGAGCAAGCCCTGACGCAGGGCATGATATTCGTCTTCATTTAAAGGGCAGTTCAGGTAATCCCGGCTCTCCGGATCGTAGCGCGATCCCCAGAATACCAGGTTCCAGTTGATGGAATCGGCGCTGATAATGGGGGCTATAGCGTCATAGAAATACAGCCCCTGTTCCTTGGTCCGTTGCAGAAGACTGGAGGTCAAGTCCGGACTGGCCAACGGACCGGCGGCGACGATGACCTGTGCATAAGCGGATAGAGCCGGATCGGATAATGATGAGATCTCCCGCCGGACCAGATCCACATCCCGGGCTTGATGCAACTGATCTGTTATCCAAGCGGCAAACTCCTCCCGGTCCACAGCCAGAGCCTTGCCCGCTGGAACTTTTGCCCTTTCGGCCGCGGACATGATCAAGCTGTCCAAACGACGCATTTCTGATTTTAAAAGCCCGGGTGCGCTGTACAGGGCATCAGAACGAAAAGAGTTGGAGCAGACCAGTTCAGCCAGATTGGGATTGGAGTGTGCCTGTGAATATCTTTGCGGTTTCATCTCATACACGGTCACACCCACCCCGGTCCGATGCAATTGCCAAGCGGCCTCGCACCCGGCCAAACCTCCGCCGATAAGTGCTACTTTCGGTTTCATATCTATCCTGTCGCCTTAGGTGACGGCCTTTCCCGGCAATGTTTATGCTCTCTATGAGGGCATACGCGGTATATTTGAAGAATGCCTCATCCCTTTTCTGCGTTGAAGGCCTCAACCAGTCCCCGGCCCGCCGTTCTGGCCTCCTGTAAATATTCAGGGTGGTTCAGGACATCATCCGGGCCGTCCAAACCCCGGTAGAGGAGAGATTTCCATAACCCCATGTCTAAAGGATCAAAGAAATATTTGACGGTCAATAAAGTCCCGTCAAAGAGCTTTTTACCTTGTGTCGCCCCGGCGGATATGAACAGCCCCTGCCGGGTCGGAGTCCACTGCCCAAAGCCGGTTTGCTGGATCAAATACTTCTTGACCCACAATGATTGAAAGCGGTCCATGAGAATCTTGGTTTGGGCGGTGACGGAATAAAAGAAAATGGGAGAGGCCAGGATCAGGCCTTGAGATTGCAATATGGCCTCCCGCACCATTTGAAAATCGTCCTTAATGCTGCATTCTCCATTTTTTTTGCAGTGATAGAGCTCCAGACAAGGGCTGATCTTCAAATCCCGAAGCACAAATTCCTGTACCTCAGCCCCGGCTTCCTTGGCTCCCTGTACCGATTCCTGCAACAATCTGGACGTGTTCCCTCTCCGCCTTGGACTCCCGTAGATGGCCACCAAATCAACCATGGCTTTTCCTCCTCAGTGCTGTCTCCCTGCCAATTATGCCCACACAGGCTGAACATTCCTAAAAGAATAGCCAGCGTCGCCAGAAGCGGCTTTGACTACGGTACCGGCAGCAAGGGCTGTTTGTAAAGATATCTTGACAACTCGTGAGCAGCGGCATATATTGAATATTTGCGTAACTGATGGGCCTATAGCTCAGTTGGCAGAGCCACCGGCTCATAACCGGAAGGTCCCAGGTTCAAATCCTGGTAGGCCCACCAAAAATTCAAATTTTCAAAATCACGGATTTTTTCCTTGATCTCATGCGAAGAATACGCCCCCTATTTGACTTGATGGCCTCTCCCTGCTTCCCTGGTTCGACCGAGGAAGCTTTTTTACTTTTAGGGCCCAGGCATCAACGCGATTTCTTACCGGAGCGGGATCGATACAGGTCAAAGCAAACCGGCATATCGGGGCTGAAGTGCTCATCAAAGAACTGATCCAACGCATTGAGCAGACTGCTGATCCTGCGCTGGCCGCTGACTGGGATCAAAGTGGAATGCAGGTGGCTGCAAACAAAAATGAAGTTCACCGGTTGGCTCTGACCCTTGACCCCCGGCCGGAAAACATCCGCAAAGCCTTAGACTGGAATGCAGACTTCATTCTCGCCCACCACCCCTTGACCCTTTCGCCTCAGTTTCCCCACAAACGGGACCAATTGCACACTGTATATACGTTGCTTTTTCAGTCCGGAGCGGGCCTGTATGCCGCCCACACCAGCTTGGACGTTCAGATCCAAGGACCAGCCGGATGGCTGGCCCGGGCCCTTCACTGCTCCCACATCCGCCCTGTTCTCCCAGTCCACCCTCCTGCTCTGATCTGGATCTCCCTGCACCGCTCGCAATTGCCTCCTACCCCTCCGGATGAGATCATCCATCATCCTCAATGCATTCAATGGACATTGTCCGATACTGAGCTCCACATCCTGGTCCCAGAATCCCAGGTCAGGTCCATCCTCCACCAGGTGGCGGAAAAAACGGATCTGGATCAGGTCAGGACCAGCCAAACCCTTTTCGTTCGCGCCCAATGCGGCTACGGAGTCATAGCCGAGCTGCCTGAGCCAATGGCCGGCCCGGCTTTATTTTCAGCCCTGGCTTCCCATCTGCCCCACAGTGCCTGGACCATGACCGGCTCACCCCCGGAACAAATCAGCACTTTGGCCTACTGCCCAGGATCTGGCATGGATCTGGCGGCCAGGGCCTTTGCTCTGGGTGCCGATATATATATTTCCGGCGATCTGAAGTATCATCAGGCCCAGGAGCTGGAACCCCTGGGTCTGACCCTGGATGTCGGCCATTTTTCCCTGGAAGAAATAATGATGTCCACTTGGGCTCAATCTTTGGGGCAGGATTTCGCCCACAAAGAAGTGGAGGTGGCTTTTATCCCTGGACATAATCCCCTGAGGAGAAAGGCATGCCCCCAATGAATGTCCGGAGCAAATACAGCCAATTCTGGCCCTTGGATATTCACTTTCACCAATTGGCCTTTACGAGTCTTCAGTACCCTATATGCGTTGTGAAAACCTTTTACCTGTGCCTGGATACATTGAATGCGTTCAGGCCAAACATCCCCATTGGGAGATGGAGATAAGGAGGATCGCTTTGAGTCTATACATTAAACAAATTGAAGAACTTATTTCCTTGCAGCGGATTGACGATGAAATCGTTCATTTGCAGCAGGTGATTGAAGAGGCTCCGCAAAAGGTGGCCACAAAAGAACAACAGCTGCAGCGACAAAAAGAACAAGAACAGGAACTGCAAGACAAGATCGATGTCCTCAGGGAACAGGAAAAAAAGCTGACCAGGGAGATTGACGAGGACAATGCCAAGATCAAAAAAAGCAAAAACAAGCTGATGATGGTAGAGAACAGCCGGGAATACCATGCCATGATGCGGGAAATGGATAACTTGGAAAAAACCAACCGCATGCGGGAAGAAGAAAAAATGGCCCTGGAAGAAGACCTGGAAAGCCAAAATTCCCTCCTGTCTTCCATTCAATCTTCAGCTCAAAAGATGGAAGAAGAGCTTCAAGAGCTGCGCCAAAATCAGGAAATTCAACTGGAACAGGCCCATTCCCGCCTGCAGGAGCTTCAGGAAGAACGGGCCCAGGCCACCCAGGGCATCCCCAAGCCTATCCTCAGCCGCTACGAATTCATCCGTTCCCGGTTGCACAACCCGGTTATCGTAGGCGTGCAGGATGGCATATGCACCGGATGTCACATCAGCATCCCGCCCCAGACTTTCATCGAACTGCAAAAAGGAGAACAGATCCTGAGCTGCCCCAACTGCCAACGCCTTATCTTCTGGCGCAACCACTTTGCCAAGGAAGAGGTTGCCGCTGAGGAGCAGGCTGGTTAGAATACAATATATGGATGGGTGCTCTTGATGCACCCAGCAAAAAACGGAGCCGGGAAGACCGTCGCCGTCCGGCACTCAAATGTGTTCCCAGGACAGGATCATGTACCTGCCCAACATCCACAATTGAGTGCCGGGGGGAGGAAAGTCCGGGCTCCCAAGGGCAGAACGCTGGGTAACACCCAGAGGGAGTGATCCCTGGAAAGTGCCACAGAAAGGAAACCGCCCTGCATTCAGTTTGTCAAACAGGACCTGTGTCCAATCAGCCATCCTGAAATGACATACTGAGTGCCGGGTAAGGGTGAAAGGGTGGGGTAAGAGCCCACCAGTTGGCGTGGCGACACGGCAAGCTTGGTAAACCCCGTTCGGAGCAAGACCAAATAGGAGAGTGATTGAGGCTGGCCCGGCCGAAACTCTCGGGTAGGTCGCTGGAGGCAGGGAGCAATTCCTGTCCTAGAGGAATGACGGTCCACGTACAGAACCCGGCTTACTCCCGGCTCCGTTTTTTGCTGTTCATCTTGGCCTTCGGCAAATATGAAATCTTTTTTTGTATTCACAACAACAATTTCTTAACCTGGCTCTTTCCTCAGGCCTGCGGCTTTGGCCCATCGTACCCGCACATCAATGGTAAGCATTCAGCCCCCATGTTCAAAAGTTACGGATACCATCTATGCACATCTGGACCCTCTTGTTGGCTTCAGGCCATGGCACCCGTATCACGGACCAAAACACCAGGAAACAATTTCTGCCCTGGAAAGAAAGGCCGTTATACTGGCATTCCGCCTTGGCTCTGGCCGCAGTACCTTCCATGCGGGGCATCATCGTCACTTTTCCTGAAGATGAATACGAGGCGCGGGGCAAAGAACTCGCTGACCTGGGACAGACCGATGGGCTTGGCCTCAAATGTCTCTGCTGTTCCGGAGGATCCTCCAGGCAGGAATCAGTGGCCAAGGCCCTGCATCGTTTGCCACCAGAGTGTACGCACGTTCTCATCCACGATGCAGCCCGGCCTTTTGTACGCCCGTTTCTGATCCAAAACATTATCACTTCCTTAGCTTCCGGATCTGGAGCCGTGGTCCCTGCCTTGCCGGTCACCGACACCATTAAAGAACATATAAATAACCAACAGGTGCAAACCCTGGACCGAAGTCGGCTCTTCGCCGTCCAGACCCCGCAAGGATTTCCCCGGGATGTCATTTGCAAAGCCCATTCCCAAGCCGCAGAGCAAGGCTGGCAAGGTACTGACGACGCCTCTTTGGTCGAGGAACTTGGATTTCCAGTCCACATGGTTTCCGGTCAAGAGGACAATGTGAAGATCACCACCAATCAAGATCTGGAAAGGCTTCGGGAGCAGCCGCAAGGCACGGTTCGAATCTGCATGGGCTGGGGATACGATGTGCACCGTTTCGGGCCGGGGAAAGCCATGAGGCTGGGTGGAGTTCCCATTGCCAACGGCCCGGAAATCGTGGCTCATTCAGATGGAGACGTCCTTTTGCATGCCCTCATGGATGCCATATTGGGCTGCTTGGGACAGGGGGACATCGGCGAACATTTTCCTGACTCAGATCCTGAATATGAAAATATTCAAAGCGGTGTTTTGCTGGCCGAGATACTCGAGCTGGCCGCCCGACATAATGTGCACTTGGATCACGTGGACTTGACCCTTATCGCTGAAATTCCCAAAATCACTCCCTGGAAGGCCCAGATCAAGAAAAATGTACAGTCCCTGCTCGGCCTGCCCCCGCAAGGTGTCAACCTCAAGGCCACCACCGAAGAGGGTCTGGGATTTACCGGACATAAACAGGGGATCAAGGCCGTGGCCCAGGTTGTTGGGCACAGGGAGGACGAAAGTGGCAGAGGGAAGTGACCAATTCCTAACCAAGGATAGCCCATGAAAATCTACAATTCCATTTCCCGGAGCAAAGAGGAGTTCACCCCCAAGGAGCCTGGAAAGGTCTCACTGTACGTCTGTGGAATAACAGCCTATGATTATTGTCATATTGGACATGCCCGGGCGGCGGTGGTCTTTGACGTCCTGGTCCGCTACCTCCGTTTCTGCGGCTACCAGGTCACTTTCGTTCGCAATTTCACTGATGTGGACGATAAGATAATCAACCGCTCCCGGGAAGAGGGGATCGACTCTCAGGCCGTGGCTGAAAAATACATCCAGGCCTTTTACGAGGACATGGATCGTCTGAATATCCTCCATCCGGATTATGAACCCCGGGCCACAGAGCATATCCAGGATATGCAGGAGGTCATCCAGACCTTGATCGACAAGGGCTACGCGTATGCCACCCCTGGTGGGGACGTCTATTTTCGGGTCCGCAATTTTTCCGAATACGGGCGTCTCTCAGGCCGGAACATCGAAGAGCTGCAAGCCGGAGCCAGAATTGAGCCGGGTCAGGACAAGGAAGACCCCTTGGATTTCGCCCTGTGGAAACAAGCGAAACCTGATGAGCCGGCCTGGCCCAGTCCCTGGGGAAATGGCCGCCCTGGGTGGCATATTGAATGCAGTGCCATGAGTCAACGCTTTGTGCACCTCCCTCTGGATATCCACGGGGGTGGTCAGGACCTCATCTTTCCGCACCACGAAAACGAGCGGGCCCAAAGCATGGCCGCCTCCGGACGCGATTTCGTACGTTACTGGATGCACAACGGATTTGTGCAGGTCAAGGACGAGAAGATGTCCAAATCCCTGGGCAACTTCTTTACCTTACGCGATATTTACGACCAGTTTTTGCCTGAGGTCCTGCGCTTCTTTCTCCTCAGTCAACATTACCGCAGCCCATTGGACTTTTCCTTTGAAGGCCTGCAGGAAGCGGAAAAAGGACTCAAGAGGGTCTACCAGGCCAAAATGCATTTGGAATCCGTGCTGGACTCTCTGCCCGGCAGCAAGGGCACTGAACTGCCTGCAGAGATCAAGGAGGAAATACGGACAGCCTCCAGGCAGTGGCAAAGCAGTCTGGGTGACGACCTGAACACTGCTGCCGCCCTGGGCTATGCATTCAGTCTGATCCGGGTGGCCAACCGCATCCTGGAAGACAAAAAGCTCCGCAAGGCAGCCGATGCCGGGCAGGCCTGCCGGGATATCCTGTCCACATTGCAGGATCTAGGATCAGTCTTGGGTCTTTTCGACCAGGACAGCGGGGCTTTTCTGCATGCCTTGCGCAGCATTCGAGCTGCCCGAGCCGGTGTGGACTCCAAAAGGGTAGAGAAATTGATTGCCGAGCGCCAGCAAGCGAGAAAGGAAAAGGATTTTGCCCTGGCCGATACTCTCCGCGAGCAGCTGACTGAGCTGGGGATCTCGGTCCAGGATACACCGGCCGGCCCGGTCTGGGATTTGGATTGAGTCTTCTATTCGAGTTTTTATACCAACCATAAAGGACGATGATGCCATGCACCCATCGAGTCGTACCCAAGATATCAGCCCTTTTCTGGTTATGGACGTCCTGGAGGCGGCCAAACAATTGGAAGCCGAAGGGGCCCATGTGGTGCACTTGGAAATCGGGGAACCGGATTTCGATACCCCCCAATGCATCAAAGACGCTGCCTGCCGGGCCATTCAGGCCGGAAAGACTCATTATACCCACAGCTTGGGCCTCTTGGAGTTGCGTGAAGCCATCTGCGAGGAGACCTGGCAGAAAAGCGGCCGGCACATCGACCCGGACCAGGTCATTGTCACCTCCGGCACTTCACCGGCTATGCTCCTCTGCTTCGCCACTCTTCTGGAGCATGGGGAATCGGTCATTATATCTGACCCCGGGTATGCGTGCTATGCCAACTTCATTTCCTTTGTGGGCGGAACACCTCTCCGGGTCCCGGTTTATGAAGATGAGGGCTTTGTATATAGACCTGAAGCCATTTCCCAGGTTCGTCGGGAGGATACCCGCGGTATCATGATCAACTCCCCGGCCAATCCGACGGGCACAGTACTCAGCCTGCAAGGTATGCAGGAACTGGCTTCCTTGGGACCAGCCATTATCTCCGATGAAATTTATCAGGGACTCTCCTATGAAGGTCACGCACCATCTATTTTGGAGATTACCGACCAGGCCTTTGTCCTCAACGGCTTTTCCAAGCTCTATGCCATGACCGGGTGGCGTCTGGGCTATCTCGTCGCCCCGAAGCGCTTCATCCGTGAGATCCAAAAGCTGGCCCAAAATCTGTACATTTGTGCCGGATCCATTGTCCAATGGGCCGGATTAGCTGCTCTGCAAGAGGCTCAATCGGATGTAGAGCACATGGTCAGCACCTATGACCAACGTCGCAGGTTCATGATCAAGCGTCTGCGGGAGATCGGCTTTGGTATCTCCACCGAACCTACCGGTGCCTTCTATGTTTTAGCCAACGCTCAAAATTTCGGACCCGATTCCTATCAATTGGCCTTTGACATCCTCCGACAAGCCAAAGTGGGGGTCACCCCCGGCGTCGATTTCGGGGCCAATGCCGAAGGATACTTACGATTTTCCTATGCCAATTCTTTGGATAATATCGCCCTGGGCCTGGACCGTATTGATAGGTATCTGAACGGGTAACTCTCATGTCTGATTCCCTCTTCTCCTTCCAGATCTTGGCCGAACAACGCATCAACGAGGCCGTGGAAAAGGGCGAACTGGACAATCTTCCAGGGCAGGGAAAGCCTTTAGACCTGGATGACGACTCCCACCTGCCGCCCGAGATGCGCATGGCCTATCGTATCCTGAAAAATGCCGGCTACGTGGCTCCGGAAGTGGAACAACGCAAGGAGATCGCCAGCATTCGGGACATGCTCAGTCAGTGCCAGGATGAAGAGTTTTGCTACCGCCAAGTGCAAAAACTGAACCTCCTGGTCACTAAGCTCAATATGCAGCGCAGGGTCCCCATCAACCTGGAGGCCGAACAGGTGTATTACCGCAAGGTGGTGGGCAAGGTCCCGGTCCGCAATCGGAAATAGAAAGGTTCCCATATATGAATGCATACTCCGAAAGCCTCCTGGTCCATTTTCGGCGGGTGGAGCATCTAAAAAAAGAAGTGGCCGACGCCCCGACCCTTTCCTTGAACGAACGTCAAGTTTGCGACCTGGAGTTGTTGTGCAATCGGGCCTTTTATCCTTTGACCGGCTTTATGCAAGCCGAAGAATACCAATTTGTCCTGGATCAAGGTCGACTCCCGGATGGCACATTGTGGCCCATACCTATCTGCCTGGACGTTCCGGAAAAAATGGCTTCAGGGCTCCATCCAGGACAAGACCTCGGCCTGTGTGACGGGGAAGGTTTCCTTTTGGCGGTCATGCATGTAGACCAAGTCTGGCAACCGGACAAACGCCAGGAAGCAGTCCGTATCTTCGGCACCGATGATGAGAACCTGCACCCTTCCGTCTACCACCTGTACCACCGGGTTCATCCCTATTACATCGGGGGGAGCATTGAAGGTCTGCATCCCCCTCTCCACTTCGATTTTCCAGAGCTGCGCCTGCCTCCTTCAGAAACCCATCGCCGTTTCACTCAAATGGGCTGGCGCAATGTGATCGGGTTTCATACTGAAAAACCCCTGCATTGCGCGCACAAAGAGATGATCCTGCATGCTGCCAGACAGGCCGGAGCCAGCATCTTTTTGCAGCCAGAAGTGGGGCGCCCTTCTCCCCGGGACTTGGAGCATTTTACCATGATCCGATGCTACCAGGCCTTTGTGCACCACTTTCCCCAGACCATGATCATGCTCGGCTTGCTTCCCTATGCCTCCCGTAAAGCCGGGCCCAAGGAGGCCTTGCTCCAGGCCATCATCCGCAAAAATTATGGGTGCACCCACTTTATCGTGGCCCCGGATCAGGCCGACCCCTTTGTCCATGAGAGCAACGACCGCCTTTTTTATCCGGCCGGGCAAGCACAGGAAGTTGTGGCCAAGAACAGTGAGGAGATCGGTATCCAGGCCGTACCCCTGGTACCCATGGTCTATGTGGAAGACAAGGCCCAATACCTGCCGGAATCAGAGGTCGGATCGGACATGGTCACCAAGCGCATTTCCTCCATTGAGCTTCGCCGCCGCCTGGAATTCGACCTTCCCGTTCCGGAGTGGTTCTCCTTTCCGGAAGTGGTGACCGAATTGAAAAAGACCTATCCTCCCAGACACAAGCAAGGATTCACCATCTTTTTGACCGGATTGTCCGGGTCCGGGAAATCAACCCTGGCCCGCATCCTGTACGTCAAATTCATGGAGCTCAGGGATCGCCCGGTGACTCTCCTGGATGGAGATATTGTCCGCACCCATCTGTCCAGCGAGCTCTCTTTTTCCAAGGAAGACCGGGAAATCAACGTCCGGCGCATAGGGTATGTGGCCAGCGAGATCACCAAAAACCGAGGTATTGCCCTCTGCGCCCCTATCGCCCCCTACGAAGAATCCCGGCGATACAACCGAGAGCTTATCACCCAATACGGGGGATACATTGAGATCTACATGAACGCTCCCCTGGAAATATGTGAACAGCGGGATCGAAAAGGTTTGTACGCCAAGGCCAGGCAAGGTCTGATCCAGGGAGTGACCGGAGTGGATGATCCTTATATCCCCCCCGCAAAGCCGGACCTGAGTATCGATACCAGCCAGGCCACTCCGGCCGAGGCGGCCCAGGAAGTCCTGCTTTACCTTTCGGAACAGGGATATTTGCAATGAATAGGGCTTTTTGATTCTGCTTCCCATTATCTACAATTTCAGGAGATTTCCTTCGAATCTAGATCACAGCAGTATGTGTTCAGTGTTGACACTACCTGATGAGTTTGATTATTTTAGAGTTCTTGGGAGAGGTGGCCGAGTGGCTAAAGGCGGTAGTCTTGAAAACTACTGAGGGTTAACGCCCTCCGGGGGTTCGAATCCCTCCCTCTCCGCCATCAGAGACGGGCCACGGGGTGTCAAACCGCAGTGGCCTTTTTTTATATGCAGGCCTGCACCATCTTAAGTTCATGCAGCGGAGGGGAGTCATGCCGGATATTTGCACCACCTCAACAGACCAAGACTGCACTTGGAACCGCTGTCACGCCATTATTCTGGCTGGAGGTTCCGGCACCAGATTATGGCCTCTATCCCGGACCCAACTTCCCAAACAGTTCTTGAGCTTAAACGGAGACAAGTCTCTTTTGCAGCAAACAATTTCCAGGGTCATGGCCATTCTCCCTGCCCATAGAATTTGGATTGTGACCAATGAAGAGCATGTCTTTGAAGTCGGCAAACAGCTCCAGGACATGGATCCTGGCCTGCAGGACCAGATCATAAGTGAACCTTTGGGGCGAAACACCCTGCCGGCCATCGTCCTGGGTCTGGACCGCATTGCAGAATACGATCCTCAGGCCCTGGTCTCTGTCTTCCCTTCCGATCACCTCATCCACGACCAAAGTATGTGGCAGGAGACCATGGTCAAGGCCATCGGTCTGGCCGCCCGGGCATGGTTTGTCACTTTCGGAATCACCCCCACCAGCCCGGAGACCGGTTATGGCTATATCGCCCGGGGCCAGGACTTAGGCCAGGGGTGCTATCAGGTCCGGAAGTTCATCGAAAAACCCGATCTGCCTACTGCCCGCAGCTTTGTAGAGCACGGAGGATATTACTGGAACAGCGGCATGTTCGTCTTTTCTCTTCCCGCTTTTCTCCACGCTCTGGAAGAGTTGCAACCTCACCTCTGGGAGTGGTGGCAAACCCGGCACGAACAGTCCCTCACTCATCTCTATTCCGGTCTACCCAGCCAGTCAGTGGATTACGGGATCATGGAAAAAGTGGACAAACAGGCCGTTGTCCCCTCTGACTTTGGCTGGGACGACTTGGGAAGTTGGGAAGCGGTGTATCGGTTGGGGGAAAAGGACGAGTCCCAGTGTGTATGTCAAGGCGACGTCTTGGCCCTGGACTGCCAGAACAGCCTCTTTCTTTCCCAGGGCGGGAAATTGGCGGTTACCGGAATGCACAACACCATTGTGGTCCAGACCCGGGATGCCACCCTGGTTTGCCCCATTGATCAGGTCCAATCAGTCAAAAACGTGGTCAACAGCTTAAAAAAGGAAGGCAGTCACCTGGTTGAGGCCCACGTTACTGTCCATCGTCCCTGGGGCAGTTACACTGTGCTGGAAGAAGGAACATTTCATAAAATAAAGCGAATCCGCGTCCACCCCGGATCTTTTTTGACCATCCAGATGCATTATCACCGCTGCGAACACTGGGTCATCGTGCAGGGAACGGCCTGGATCCGTTTGCAAGATGACGAATTCTACCGATCCACGGGCCAAAGTGTGGACATCCCCCAGTCAACTGTCCATCAGCTGGGCAATCCGGGTAAGATTCCCATGGAAATTATCGAGATCCAGAGTGGAAGCTACCTGGAAGAAGACGATATTGTCCGCTTTGAACAATGGCCCGCCACAGGAACAGGCTGATTCGTCCAATCCAGGAGTCAGCTTTGCCTCCGGCAAATCTGACATATTTTTTGGGTCAAAGCGCCCAAAAAAACGTATTGCCAGATTGATCATATATGAAACGTGTGACCCCCTCCGTCATTGCCCGGCCCGGATCATACGAGTACATCGGGATCAGACTCGCCGGGCAATCTAGGGGAGAGTCATTCTATCTGTTCTGGATTCCCGCCTGCGCGGGAATGACGGACAAAACAGGGTCTAGACATACGAGCGCAGCCTCTGGCGGCGGTCGCCCTTTTTGGCCATGCTGGAGCCAGGCGGTCCCGGCCGTGAAAGCCAGTGCCACATAAGCTAACTTCTTGTTTCATACGAGGTTTCTGGTTTCAGTTAAGAACAGAAGATTTTCTCATACTCCCTTGATTTGAAGGATGTATATACTTTATGCTCACCACACAACAGCTTGAAAAATACGCAGACGTCTTGCTCTGGGGAATGCAAACAGCCAGAAAACCCGGATTTCAATCCCAGGACATCGTTTTACTCCGGTACGATTTTCCAGCCCGGGCTCTGGCCGAGGTCCTGTTTGAAAAACTCATTTCCCAAGGCCTCTATCCCGTCCATCGAATCGGCGGTTCTCCGGCTATGGAACGGGCCTTGTTTTCCATGGGAAACTCCGGGCAGATCACATTCATCCCCCCAGGAGAGGAAGAGCTTATGCACCATCTCAACGGGTGCATATCCCTTTTGGCTCCCGAATCTTTGACACATCTCCAAGATATCGACCCCGAGCGTATCGGCAGTTCGGTTCTCTCCCGCAAGAAGCTGCGTGACATCCTGGATCAGCGGGAAAATCAGGGCTTATTCGGGTGGACCCTGGGGCTCTTGGCCACGCCGGAATTGGCCAAGAATGCTGGCATTGAAGAACGCTCCTACTGGGACCAGATCGTGCGGGCCTGTTACCTTGATCACCCCGATCCAGTCGGTAAATGGCAGGAAATCTTCGAACAGGCCAGTGAAATCAAAAATGCCCTCAATGCGTTGCATATCGACCAGCTGCATATCCAGTCCGCAAACTGCGATCTGATTGTCACTCCGGGACAAATGCGGCAATGGGTGGGAGTGTCCGGGCATAATATTCCCAGTTTCGAACTGTTCACCTCCCCGGACTGGCGAGGGACCGAAGGTGTCTATTACATGAACCAGCCCACGTATCGCAGCGGCAATCTGGTCACTAACCTGCGTTTAGAGTTCAAGCAAGGCTGTGTCTGCTCGGCTACGGCTGAGCAGGGGCAAGACTTTGTCCGCAAACAACTGCGCTTGGATCAGAATGCGGATAAAATCGGTGAGTTTTCTTTGACCGACAAACGTTTCTCCAGAATTGACACCTTCATGGCCCACACTCTGTATGATGAGAACTATGGAGGGGATTTCGGCAATTGCCACATCGCTCTTGGAGCCTCGTACGCAGAGACGTACTCCCCGGGAGCCGGTCAACTCACGGAAAGCCTCAAAGCCAGCCTGGGATTTAACGATTCCGCCTTGCACTGGGATCTGGTCAATATTGAGCCCAAGGTGGTGACCGCCAAACTGAGTACCGGCCAGCGTAAGACGCTGTACGAAGACGGGGTTTTTACCTTATAGACCAGCCTATGCACGAAATGTCCCTGGTTCAAAGCCTCCTGGATATTGTCCGCCAAGAGATGCAGGCTCATGCCCTCACTCAGCTCAAAGAGGTCAAGGTCACCTGTGGCAGACTCAGTGGAGTAGTTCCAGAGGCCATGCACACGGCATTTACCGCCCTGACCCGGCAGACCGACCTGGACGGAGCCAGCCTGGAACTGGAACTCATCCCCCTCCAACTTTGTTGTGTCCATTGCCAAACCATTTTTTCACCTCCTGGCGATGGTTCCTTGGCCGCCTTTGCTCCTTGCCCGACCTGTCACCAAGAGATTGGACACCGGGTCCTGGCCGGCAAGGAACTTTATGTTGAATACATTGAAGGGGAATAAAAAGACATGAAAATACCTGTGGTCCGTAAGATCCTGGAAGTCAATGAAACTATGGCTGAAGAAAACAAAACCCTTTTTGACCGCCACCGAATCCTGGCCATCAACCTGATGAGCTCTCCAGGGGCTGGGAAAACGGCTCTTTTGGAACAGACACTCTATGACCTGCAGACAGAGATGAATATGGCCGTGGTAGAGGGAGACGTCCAAACAACCAATGACGCCCAGCGCATTGCCGCCACCGGGGCCCCTGTGGTCCAGATAAACACTGACCAGGCCTGCCATCTGGATAGCTCCATGGTCCAGGAGGCTTTGGGCAATTTGGATTTGAATGGTTTGGACGTCCTGTTCATCGAAAACGTTGGCAACCTGGTCTGCCCGGCCGCCTTCGATCTGGGCGAAGACTGCAAGATCACCCTCCTCAGCGTACCGGAAGGAGACGATAAGCCCCTGAAGTATCCCAGCATGTTCGTCCGCTCTCAGCTCATGATCTTCAACAAACTGGACCTCTTGCCTTACCTGGAATTCGATCTGGATAAGGCCAGGCAGGGAGCGCAGACTGTAAACCCGGACATCGAGATCATCTCTGTCTCCGCCCGCACCGGGGAAAACCTGCAGGCCTGGTATCAATGGGTGCGCTCTCGGTTACAGGCCAAACGCAAAACCTGAAAACGCCGTGGCCCGGCATTTTCAGGTTTTGGCAATTTCCCTATCTTTTTGGAGTCGCCAGCCTGCACACCATGCTCAATGCTCCATGTCCTATGCTCTTACAATGCCTGCCAAACGTGGTCCAGCTTCAATCCAGTGTTGACTGCCTGCTCCAAGGCCGCTTCATCCCCCATAACCACCACGTGTCCATGGGTGGAGAGCTCCCGCAGCCACTGCCCAAAGGCCTGAAAATCCTCAGCTGTGGTGGATAAAATAGCCTCTCTCCGCTGCTGCCGTTTGGTATCGGTTTCTCCGGTCAGATACCAGAGCATGGAGGTGAACCCCTTGGCGTCTGGCAAACTGTACGCATCCATATCACCGATGGTTCCGATAACAGCCTTTTCCACTTCTGCAGCGGCCAGGCTGGCCCGGGTCAGATAGTCAGCGGTGTCGTCAAACACCTGCAGTGTATTGGTTATATTCGGGTCCCGGTAGGACAGAAAGGACAGAACTCCAGATACCCGGTCCAAAAGGCTAAAGGCCCCATAGGCCCCGCCCTGAACCCGTATCTTGTCCCATAACCAGCTCATGCGCAGATACCTGGCCACCACCAGGCTGGACGGATGAAAGGAATACCCTTGGGTGTAAAGGTCCACAGCCTTGCCCACATAATTGACCCGGGCCGGAATCTTCACCCCTTCGTCCCCAATCTGGCAGTCCACCAGCCACTTGGCCGGATGCAATGGTCTGCTTGGCAGTTTGTGCCCAAGGGCATCCAAAATCGGTTGGGCCCTTTTCCAGGTCTCGGCATCCGCAGTGACATTGAAAACCATGTTCTGGCGGTTGAAGAGCCTCTCCTTGATGTGCTCCAAGTCCGTCACCACCCCAGACCAATCGGTTTCCACCTTCTGGGCCAGAAACCGCAGAAACAGCAGATAGCTCAGGCCGGAGATATGCTCGTTGACCCAGTCGGGCAGGCTGTACTTGGACCGCAGACGCATGTTGACCATTTGATGTCCGGCCGGTATGAGCCGCTGCTCCATGCGGGCCTTTTCTTCCAGGACCAGCTGCCTGAAACGCTCAGGATAGTCCAGAAGAGGCTTGGTCAATACATCTTCCAAAATGCCGACCAGATCGCCGACCTTGTCGGCCATAGCCTTACCCCGCAAAAAGAGCCAGGTACACGGCTCACGGCTCTCCTCATGGGCAGCGGACAGGGCCTGGGCATGGATCCCACCGGTTCTGGCCTGAATGCGCTGACTCAAACTCACATAATCCTCATCCAGGGTACCCATCTCGGTCAGGGCCCGCCCGAAAAGACGGACATAACCAAGATATTTTTGTTCCAGCTGCCCCAGACCGAAACCTACATCCAGGTAAAAGACGGCATTGGTGAATAATTCGTGGTACAAAACCAGGCCGTTGGCCTCTGTTTCCACTTGCAAAGGGTACATGGGGACCTGGGGCGGGAGATCATTGACCGTTAAGCGAGGAATCTTGGCTAGCTCTTGGGGGGGATCCGGCTCTTGCTGCAAAGCTTCCAGGCGCTCGGCTTCGGCCTGAATGGCCTGCAGCTCATCTGGGCTCAGGCGGGCCTTGAGCTCCTGGAGCTTTTTTTTCTCCCGCTTCTCAACAGCCCGTCCCTTTTCCGGATCCGGAGAAAGAAGAACCCTGCTCTGGTGAGGATTATCCAGCAGGTACTCCCTGACCATGCGCTCAAAGACCGGCTCCTTGGCCTGCAACTGAGCCTTGAGCCCCTCCAATGGACGTTCAAAAGCCCACAGCAGGGTGGGATCCTCGTCGTAAAGCCATGTACTCAAGGCCCTGAGCATAAGGACCAATCCCCGGGGCAGAGATCCGGTATTATTCTCCCGTAGATCAAATTCCACACTATTGACCGCCGCTTCCACGGTTTTGGGATCAAACCCCTCCTCGGCGCACGAACGCAGAGTGGAATAAATGACTTCTTCCACCCGGGGCCCGTCTTCGGCCTGAATGCCCTTTAAGCCAGTGGAGAAAAACATTTGCCGCAGATCACCCTCCAAACCGATACCGGCCAGATCCTCTCCCAGCCCGGAGTCCAACAGGGCTTTGCGCAACGGGGAAGCCGGCATGCCGATCAACAACTCCTCCAGGATATGCGCCCCCAGGTTGGCCTCCAGGTTGGTGCTGGCATCCAGAAGCCAATTCACAGTGAGCATAGATTTGGATCCGCTTTGAGGATCGGCCGGATAATACGCAGTTACACGCTCGGGTGCGGAAAAACGGGGTTGCAGTCCGATCCTGGACTCCACATCCAGGGCCGAGAACTGCTGCAGATACTCTTGTAAAAGGGCCATATACGGCCTGGGGTCATCGTTTCCATAAATAAAGATGCGGGCATTGGAAGGGTGATAGTACGTGCGATGAAACTCCAGAAATTGTTCATAGGTCAAATGGGGAATGGACTCCGGATGCCCCCCGGAGTCCAGGCCGTACGTGGTGTCCGGGAAAAGAGACTGCTGCGAATATTCGGCCAGGAGACTGTCTGGAGAGGAATAGGCCCCCTTCATCTCATTATACACCACTCCCTGATACCCCAGGCCATCCCGGCTGTCTTGCCTGGCCACCAGATGGCAGCCTTCCTGGGCGAATATCTCCGGAGTGATCCGAGGGAAAAAGACCGCATCCAGATAGACATCCATCAAATTCAAAAGGTCCTGAGTATTTTGGCTGGCCACTGGATAGCAGGTCTTGTCCGGAAAGGTCATGGCATTTAAAAAGGTTTGCAGGGACCCTTTCAACAGCTCCACAAAGGGCTCTTTGACCGGATATTTTCTGGACCCGCACAAAACAGAATGCTCCACAATATGAGCCACTCCAGTGGAATCCCGGGGAGGGGTACGTAAGGTGATGCCCATGACTTTATTTTCATCATCGTTTTCAACGGTCAGCACCTCGGCTCCATTCTGGCTGTAGGTATACAGGCTGACCAGCCCTTGAATCTCTTGTATTCGTGTTTGCCAAACCAGCTCGAATCCTAAATCCTTCATGTATCCTCCCCAAGAGGCTCCTTTGTTTTTACCTCTCCAGCCCTGCCGCAAATTCCCGGACCGGAGCAGTTCAGTATGGTCCTATACGTTCTCAGTCCAGAAGGCTAGTCCCAAACCGTCTCTCCCTTCAAGACAGTTCCCTGTTGTACTCTTTTCTGGGTACTGGTCTGATTGCGCAGCACCACCTCATCTCTGCATATCACCCCGGCCTCAAAAAGGACATCACCATCGACTATAAACCGGACACAGTCAACAAGGCTCGGTTCTCCCTGGGGGAAGCGGTTCTCGAATTGGTCAACCTTTTTAAAGTATTCCGGGTCCAAATCCACTTCTATAGGTGGCAGGGTCCGCTTGGGGTTGGGGATTAACTGATAGGTATCGCTCAATTGATAACAATCAGAGCGGACCACAAGCAGGTCGTTGGTCTTCTTGACCGGAGCAAAACGCTTGCGATCCACATGCAAGGCACTGCTGCGGTCAAAAGCAGATATGGCTGCGCCCATGGCCGTCTCCAGTTGATAGACCCGGGGAGAGTCTTCATCCCTGGGGTCCAGGTTTTTGGGGTTCACAATGAGCGGCAAGCGGGGCAAACCCTGGGTGTTGATCATAGTCTGCAGGGCCTGAAGATCCAGCCAGATACTGTTGGTGTTGAAAAATGGATGTCGGGTAATATTCTGGAAGGACTGAACATCTTCCTCCGGACACTGGGCGATCTCCCGCAAGATCAGGCGTCCGTCGTTCTGCCTGGCCAGGTGTCCCCCTTTTTTGTCGGCTGCAGAACGTTGAGCCACCTCCATTAAAAACTCCAGCTCATTGCGGATGAAATAGCCCAGAATGGAAGGATTGAGCACTGCCCCCAGGTTGTCGGCATTCGAGACTAAGGCGTAACGCTTTCCGGCCTTTAAGAGCTTGTCCAACATGCCTGAAGTATACAAAGCCGCGTACACATCGCCGTGCCCCGGGGGATTCCATTCCAGCTCGGGCTGGTCCGGACAATGGGCGGGCGTCATGCTGTCGGCCAGGACCTTGGGGTAGGTATGCTGCATAAACGACCACGGTCTCTTGTCGGCCGGCAGGTCCAGGCCATCGAAATACTCCTGGGTGTCAGCATGGGTATTGAAGCTGTCCATGAGGACCAATCCAGGAATTGCCGAGGAGCCACTATCGTCTATCCCGGCCTGTTTGCAAATAATATCCAAAAAGGTCAGTTTGGATTTCACCGTGAGCAGGGATTTGGCATAGGGCATACCCATACTGGTTCCTAATCCTCCATTGAGCTTGATGGATACGGCCTGTTCCAGGGCGGATTTGCCCACCTGCTCGTCTTCTGGGGATAAGTGGTCTTGTCCTTTGACCTCATCCTTCTGGATGGGCTCGATACTGGACTCAGGGATAAAACCTACAGATTGAGAACGTATAAGTTGCCGGGCATATTCAGCAAACAAATCGATGACTGCCTGGGGCATATTTGCCTGCTGCATCTTGTGCACAAATGGAACGACCCTGCTGTCTGTCCCTGTCTGCGGCGGGGCGGCTTTATTCTGTTCAGGCATAACTCCCCCTTGATTTAAAAGTTGACAGAACAGAACTTGCTTTGTACCAAGAATCAAATTATGGAAATGACTTCCAATGTTTTGTACAATATAATTAAAACACGTACAGGCCACAAGCAAGGCATCGTCTTGAAGGACACGTTGGAGGAACAATGGCCAAAGTTCTGGTTACCGGGGGAGCCGGATACATCGGCTCCCATACAGTGCTCTGCCTTCTGGAAGCCGGTTATGAGGTGGTGGTCTACGACAATCTGAGCACTGGATTTGCCCAGGCCGTCCTCCCCCCGGCCAAACTCATCAAGGGTGATTTGGCCGACATAGAGCACCTGCGACAGGTTTTGCAGGAAGGCAAGCTTTCAGCCATTATTCATTTCGCGGCCAGTATCGTGGTCCCGGAATCAGTGAGCGATCCTCTCAAGTACTATCAAAATAATACCGCCAACACCACTTGGCTGGTTCGTTTAGGACTGGAGCAGAACGTTCCCCACTTCATTTTTTCCTCCACAGCCGCTGTGTACGGGCACCCCCAACAGCTGCCGGTTTCCGAGGACGCTTCCCTGGCCCCCATAAACCCCTATGGGCGTTCCAAGCTCATGAGCGAATGGGTCTTGCAGGACGTGTCCAAAGCAAATCCAGACTTCAACCACGTCATCCTCCGCTATTTCAACGTGGCCGGAGCTGATCCCCGGGGTCGCCTGGGCCAATGTACACCGCAGGCCACCCATTTAATCAAGGTGGCCTGCCAGACCGCCCTGGGGCAACGTGATGTCCTGTCCATTTTCGGAACTGATTACCCAACACCGGATGGGACCGGGGTCAGGGATTATATCCATGTCAGCGATTTGGCCGCTGCCCATGTCCAAGCCCTGCAATGGCTGGAGCAAGGCCATCCTTCTGAAATTTTTAATTGCGGATATGGACACGGGTTTTCCGTTCGGGATATCATCTCTGCTGTGCAGGAGGTCAGCCAAAGTGAACTGCCGGTAACCGCCGCAGAACGTCGAGCGGGAGATCCCGCTGAACTAGTGGCCGATCCAAGCAAGTTAAAAGCTGCTATGCACTGGTCCCCTCAGTTTGACAGCCTGCAACTCATTGTGCGCACAGCCTTGGCCTGGGAACAACAGCAACAGCTCAACCCATGGCCGGGACAGGACCTGGAAATGAAACCTGGAAACGAAGGAGAAATGTTGTGAATGCAGGGCGTACGTGGCAGTGGACCTTTTGTATCTATCTGGCCGGCCTGTTTTTTCTCATTCCTCATCTGGCCGCAGCCCAAGAGTCCTCTCAGGAGGACTCCAATGCCACCTCCAAAGAGGTACAAATGGTCAAAAACATTCAGGACGTCCCCCAAGAGGTCATTCAAGAAGGCAAGATCCCGGTTATGGTGGTGTATGAGGACATGGACAGCTTGGGGCGACGAATGGTCTTTAACATCCGAGAAAGACTAAATAAATCTGACCTGTTCCGCCTCTCCGGCTATAAAGAGCGCAAGCTGAAATTGTTTGTCTCCAGCCAGGAGGAATTCCAGGGCCGTCCGGGTTTGAGTTCCATCTATACTGTGGTCTGGACTTATTCCTACGGTGAGGACGTGCTCAGCAACTACCTGGCCCATCAGGTGGGCATCATCAAATCCAACGCCCTGGACGAACTGGTGGAGACTCTTGTGGCCCGAACTGACGAGATCTCCATGCAATACAGCTACCTTTTTGAGGAATAATGGGCTCAAGCAAACTTCACCCCGATTGGGGCCCGGAGAGGATTTGTTGCCTCCGGCTTTGCAGGCGGACGGCAAAATCTTGCAGAAGGTCAGAAGCCACCCTCAGAGCTTCCCCGTTTTGGTCTTGTGTCCAGCGACGCTGGACCCACTTGGCCACGTACAGAATCTCGTGACTGGGCAGTTTCATTTTTGGTGCCAGATCCTGGATCCTTTGCAGAATCCGTTCTTTGCTTTGTTCTCTGCGCTGCAGAGCCTGACGGAAATTTTCCTTGGCTGCTGCCTTTTCCTGTTTCAGGCTGTTGAGACTTTTTTCTCGGGTATGTTCCAGGGCGTGATCAGCTTTATTGAGCAAAAAGCCGGCCTGTTCAGCAGCCTGTTCAGCCTGCACAAGTGCTTGCACATCCTCTGTCAGGTTCTGGTAATCACTGAAGGCGGACAACAGGCGGCTGAGGTCTTGAAAATACCCGGCGTAGAGCCCAAACATCTCCGCGGTCTGAGCTTGGCTGAGTCCCGTCCCCCGATCTTCCCCGCCGCTTCCAGCCTGAGGCGGGCTGGCTTGGTCAGCCTTGTTCTGCAAGGCATCCACCACTTTCTGGGCGTACTTCCCGTACAAGCTTTGCATGACCGCCGGGCGCATGGCATATTCCAACACCCGTTCTCGAATCTCCTTGACCCCGTTTTGCGGAGCGTGCGAGTTCAAAAAGTCCATTCCGTACCGGGCGTTGAGAATTTTAAAGCTGATCTGCACCCTTCCATTGTCATCGGGTCTTTGGGGCGGATGATAGTGCTCAACGAAAAGCTGAGCCACATCCTGAACCAGCTCAGAGGTAAAGAAAATCTTTTGGGCCCAGGAATCGGTGGCCTCTTCCCGGGTCTGATTGGCTTGAACTGCTTCCGTCTGCCGGGTATGGACTGAGTCTTCGGTGGTAGCATTGCGGGAAACCTTGTCGGCCAAGGTGCTGTTTATGCCTTCGGAAACCACCTTTTGTCGTATCTCCTCGGCCTGGTAGTGGGTTTGATTATCATTGAGGCTTTTGAGCTTGGTGCTTTGCTGGAACAAAAACCAGCCAGCTCCGGCCCCGGCTGCAACTAACAGGGCAAACACAAAGATAATGAGATGCTTATTCATCAACACAGCCGTTTCGCCCATATTCCCAGGTTTGGCCGACTCACTCGTATGAAAGATATACAAATTTATCAGACATGTTTTCAAAATTCAACGCACAACCTATGATCCATTCACTTCCTAGGAGAACCGATGGTGTCCATTGAGCAAAGCGTACCTCACATTCAGGGCCCCTTTCGGCCCCAAAAGCCCATTATCCTGGCTTCCGCATCCCCCCGCCGCCAGGCACTGCTCACCGGGCTGGGAATATACTTTCAGGTTCAAGCCAGCAGTATTTCTGAGCCTCCTCCTGACCCGGAGGTATCGGCCCAGGAATATGTCCGCCGCATGGCCGAACTCAAGGCCCGGGCAGTGGCCAAACAAAAAGCCCCTACAGTTATTTTGGCTGCAGACACGGTGGTGGTGAGTGGAGAAGATATCCTGGGCAAACCCGAGTCTGTACCTCAAGCCTTGCAGATGCTCACCCGGCTCAACGCGTGCACCCACCGTGTTCTCACCGGCTGCTGTCTTATGGATCTGACCGCTGAGCCCGAATCTATCATGATTTTCGCCGTCTGTACCCAAGTCACCTTTTCCCGGCATCCTGTGGATGTTTTGACCGCCTATGCCCACAGCGGTGAACCCATGGGCAAAGCCGGTGCATATGCCATCCAAGGAGTGGGGGCCTTTTTAGTCTCCCATATCCAAGGCTCCTATACGAATGTGGTTGGACTCCCCTTAAATGAAACGGTCACCGCTCTGCAAGACATGCAGGCCATAACGCTCAAGTCGGAAAATGAGCGTACTTAAGCTATCCATTACCCCTCAGGTGAACCACAGAAAAAAGCGGAACCCTGTAAGCAAGGATTCCGCTTTGCAGCCCGGAGAGAAGGCCTCCGGTTTTGAATCGGATGTCGGTTACGAGGTGACCTTTTACAGCCCTTTCTTGATCTCATCCAAAAGCTTATTCACCTCTGCCAGCTTTTTCTGGGAAGCCTCATCCAGTTGCTGACCGAGCATGGCCGCCTGTTGAGCCATCTCATCCACCATGGTGGAATACACAATACGCCGGGTCTGTTCCGGTAAACCGTCAAGCTTGTCCATGGCCTGATCCAGTTGGGCTACCTTACCATCCAGGCTCTCAACCTTCCCATCCACACTCTCCATCTGACCATTGAGATCAGCAACCCGCGATCCAAGGGTAGCCACTTTGTTTTCCATGGTCTGGACCGCTTCCTCGGCTCCAGTTACACCCTTAACCTGATTGTTGAGAGCAGCAATGTTTTGTCGCAAACTGAAAAAGAAGACCACCATCAAAACCACAGCCAACAAAGCCACAATCAGTGCGGCCTTGCCCATTCCCTGGCGGGCTTCCTGAGTCAGTTCGGGGTTGGAGCCAGTTGCAGCAGTTGCCATAGTTGTACCTCCTCGAATCTTAATAAAACTTCACATTCAACCCAAAATAAACGCCTCTTGAGCACTGTCGTCGCTTGACCAAAAATCCCATTTGTTCCAGCTTTCACAAGTAGTTGCCAGAAAAATCTTTCCCGCATACACGTGGTCCATACCTGTCCGCTTCCGGCAGGGGCCACCGGACCTTTGGCCGTTTGGGGAGTATACGTCACCTTGCTGGCAAAATCAATGTTCAATTGACCAAGCTGTGCAAGGGGGCCGGTATTCGCCCTCCATGCCGAATAAAGGCGGCCGAACCCTGCATGTGACGCAAGGTGATGATCGGAGCCCGACCCAACAGGCCGCCAAATTCCACTTCCTCCCCGGCCTTTTTGCCTGGAACGGGAATAATTCTGGCTGCGGTGGTCTTTTTGTTTATCACCCCAATAGCCATTTCATCGGCCAAAATGGCTGCAATGGTCTCCACCGACGTTTCTCCTGGTATGGCCACCATATCCAGCCCCACGGAACACACACATGTCATGGCTTCCAGTTTTTCCAGGCTCAGGTATCCCTGGGCCACAGCCTGGGCGATGTTCACATCCTCGCTGACCGGAATGAAGGCCCCGGACAGCCCTCCCACGTGGGAGCTGGCAAAAGCCCCTCCTTTTTTGACTGCATCATTGAGCAAGGCCAACAAGGCAGTGGATCCCGGCACCCCGATTCTCTCTAAGCCCAGGCTCTGAAATATCTCTCCCACACTGTCGCCGACATTGGGGGTGGGGGCCAGGGACAAATCGACAATTCCAAAGGGAACCTTCAAAATTTGGGCTACTTCCCGACCGATGAGCTCACCCACCCGAGTTACTTTATACGCGGTCCGCTTGATGATCTCGGACAGGCGGTCAAAGCTCAATTCCGGATCGTTTTCCAAGGCTCGGTCGATGGCCTTTTTGACCACTCCTGGGCCACTGACCCCTACGTTGATGACCGTATCCGGCTCTCCGGTTCCCAGATAGGCCCCAGCCATAAAAGGTATGTCTTCCGGGATGTTGGCAAAAACGCACAGCTTGGCGCACCCCAAGCCATCGTGGTCAGCGGTCAAAAGGGCCGTGTCTTTGATCACCCGGCCCATGGTCCACACCGCATCCATGTTGATTCCACTTCTACTGGAGGCCACATTCACCGAAGCACAAACCCGGTGGGTGGTTTTCAGAGCCTCGGGAATGGCCTGCATTAAAGCCGTATCCCCGCGGGCAGCGCCTTTTTCCACCAGGGCACTGAAGCCTCCGATAAAATCAACTCCCACCTCTGCGGCGGACTGATCCAGGGTCTGAGCCAAGCGGACCAAATCATCGGCCTCAAAGGGAGCACCCAGGACGGCGATGGGGCTCACGGCAATGCGCTTATTGACCACCGGAATTCCGTACTTGGCTCCCACCCGGTCGCACATGGAAACAAAGTCGGAACCAATGCGCAGGATCTTGTCCCGAACGGCCTCTCGGGCTTTGTCCGGGTCGTGACTGACACAATCAAAAAGGCTGATGCCCAATGTCACGGTGCGCACATCCAGGTTTTCGTTTTTGACCATTTCCAGGGTGGAGATGACCTCGCGTTCGCTGAGCATAGGCCCCCTTTGCCGCTCACAACCGGCAGATATCTTCAAAAATTCTTTTGTGTTGAACAGTTACCTCAATGGCCATTTCATTTCCCACCCGCTGCAAAGCTGCGGTCAACTCCAAAAGCTCCAAGTCGGCCGGGACATCGACTTCAAAGATAGTCACCACCCGATCGGCAAAGGCGGAAGTCCCGGGAACGGAATTGAGATTGGTGATATTCACTTCCAACCGCTTCATCTCACAGGTCACAGCTGCGATGAGCCCTACTTGATCAAAGCCGATGCATACCACCACAAAGGGTTCCACGGAACGTTGCAACTCAGGAGTCTCTTTTGGTTCTACAGGCTTGACATAGGGAACAAGGCCCTGTGGGCTCAATCCGGCTTTGAGATGCCCCAAGAGCTGCTCTGGAGACAGTCCGCCCGGCAAGCTGACCAGAAAGATCCCGGCAAACTCATCCTGGAGTACTGTCTGGGTCAAGTCGTCGATATTACATTTGCTTGCGGCCAGAATGGAAGCCACTTCGCAGACTATCCCGGGTCGGTCGGTGCCCAGTACGGTCACCGCAACCTGTGCGCACATGCTTTCCCCCTTCAGGACTGGACGTCACCAAGCAGATTGTTATACCACATCCGGAAGTGCTTGTAGCACTGTTTGACATCAGGCACAACACAGCCCTGATGGATGCATTTGCCAAAATTCAGGGGAACTTTCCCAGCCCCACTCATACCCAGCAGGAGGTTGTTTATGGACAGAGGGTATGTTCAGCTGTATACCGGCAACGGAAAAGGAAAAACCACTGCCGCCCTGGGACAAGCCCTCCGGGCTGCAGGGGCCGGACTGAAAGTGTTTATCGGCCAGTTTGTCAAGGGCATGCATTATTGTGAGCTGGACAGTCTGAAAGGCTTTTCCGACCACATTGTCATCAAGCAATTCGGACGCGATTGTTTCATTTTCAACGACCCCACCCCGGAGGACTGCGCCCTGGCCAGGGACGGCCTGCAGGAGATCAAGACCATCATCCACTCCGGTGAATACCAGATGGTCATCCTGGATGAAGTGAATATCGCTACCTATTACAATTTGTTTACCGTGGAAGATCTCTTGGAGGTTATCCGGGCCAAGCCACCGGAGGTGGAGCTCATCCTCACCGGCCGCATGGCTGATCCCAGGATCGTGGAAATCGCCGACTTGGTAACGGAGATGAAGGAAATCAAGCACTACTACCAACAAGGAGTGCAGGCCAGAACCGGGATCGAAAAATAGGGTTCATCAAAGGGGACCATGCAGCCCAGGACTGATGACAGGTAATTGCTTTTTCAGCCACCGGAGTTGCCGCCCATGCAACCCACATCTGAACTCAACTCACAAGGAGGTCACGACCATGGACAATGTGGAAAAGGCCCGCATCCGCATGGAGCATTGGATTGAACACAACGACCAGCACGAACAGGAATACGAGGCCTTGGCTCAAGAGTTGGAGCAGGCCGACAAGAAAGAGGCTGCGGCGGAAGTCCGGGCCATGAAGGAGTTGACGGCCAAGGGCAGTCAGCACTTGCGTCAGGCCGTTGCCTTGTTGCAGGGATGATCTCTGCGGCCTTGATGATCACAAGGAGGTGTTCGTATGTGTGAGGTGCACGTGTATCTGCAAAAAAATGACGGTCAAGAGAAGATCATGGAAAGTGTGGAGTATGTGCAAGCCGATGGTTCGGAGATCACGGCCAGAAACATTTTCGGGGAACAAAAGACCGTCCAGGCCAGGTTCATTCTTTTTGACAGTTCAAAAAATACTATTCTTCTGCAAAGCCTAGAATAGCGAACCGGATCTTTTGTTTAACCTTCCAACCAAGGAGCTGCGTATGAACATGCTCAAGAAGCTCGTGATGGGTTTGGCCTGTATGGCTTTTTGCCTCACCTGCCTGCCTCAGACCCAGCAGGCCGAGGCCAAAATCGTCTGGCGCGGCCAGTCCAGCTATCCGGCCGGCCTGCCCCAGCTCTATGCCCCGGCGGAAAGATTCGCCGAGGTGGTCAAAGAGCTGACTGATGGAGAGTTGATCATCCAGATGCAGCCGGCAGGTTCCATCGTCCCGCCCAAGCAAGTCTTTGACGCCGTACGCACCGGGGTTCTGGATCTGGGCTGCACCTGGGCCGGCTGGTGGATCGGAAAGTTTCCGGCCTCGGTTCTGTTTGCCAACTCCTATCCCAACGGCATGCAGATGCAGGAGATGCTCAGCTGGATCTACCATGGTGACGGACTCGAACTCTGGAACCAAATGTACGAAGGCCACAACATAGTTGTTTTGCCTCCCTATGGGATGCTGGGTTCGGAGAACTTCTGCTGGTCCAGAAAACCCATCAACAGCCTGGAAGACTTCAAGGGACTGAAGTTTCGAACCGTCGGTGTGTGGGGCAAGTGCCTGGAACGGTTGGGGGCCAGAGTGGTCAGCCTGGCTGGAGGTGAGGTCTATCCGGCTTTGGAACGGGGGGTCATCGACGCTGCTGAGTTCGCCACCCCGGCCATCGACCGCAAGCTGGGCTTTGAGGAGATCTGCCCCTATCTTAAGGTCCCCGGAATCCATGAGCCCTGCGCTCCCTTAGAGACTTTGGTCAATAAAAAAACCTGGAATAAGCTGCCGGATCACCTCAAACCCAAGGTCAGGTTCGCATTGAAGATCTCCAGCTTTGAGGCCATCAACGAGGCCATGAAGCAGGATGCCGAAGCTATGGAGTACTTCATCAACAGCCCCAAAGTAAATGTCTCCAAGTTGAGCCCGGAAATGATCGAAGAAATTAAACGCGTGGGACAGGAAGAGATGGACAAGATGGCCCAGGACAATGACTTTTTTGCCAAGGTCTTGGAGTCCCAGCGCAATTTCCGTAAGCTGGTCGAGCCCTATGCCGATTTGGTCCGTTTGCCTTATCCCTATGCGCAGGCAGACCAGAAATAACCTTTCTGGAGCAGATTTCGCTCATTGGGCCGTCGGTTCTCTTGATCCGGCGGCCCCAAATCTCTGCGGGCTGCATCAACCTTGATCTTCCATACATCCTGTGCCAGACATTTTGGACTCATCGCTTCGAAAAATAGCAAGGATTCCGGAATATGCTCAAAGCCATCGATCAACTCAGCACTTGGACGGGAAAAGCCGTGTCCTGGCTGGTTCCCATCCTCATCCTGGAACTGGTCTATGATACTGCGGCCCGCTATCTGTTCAACGCCCCTACCGAATGGTCCTTTGACATCTCCTATATGCTCTTTGCCGCCATCTTTCTCCTGGCGGCCGCCTATACCCTGCACAAGAACGAGCATGTGCGCATCGAACTCATGTACGACAAGTTCCCTCCCCGCGGCAGGGCCTTTTTAGATTGCTTCGGCTATCTCCTCTTCTTCTTCCCGGCCATGGCCGCTTTGATTTATTACGGCTCCCTTTTTGCCTGGGAGTCCTGGATGCTTCGGGAGACAAGCAATTTGAGCATGTGGCAACCCCCCATTTATCCCTTAAAAACCATCCTCCCCCTGTCCGCTTTCTTGCTGACCCTGCAGGGTATGGCCATCTTTATCCGTTCTTTGCGAACCCTCATTCAAGGAGAATCCAAGTGATCGCCAGTCCGGAAGTACTGCTTTGCATCCTGTTCGGGGGCCTTATTCTCGGCTTGGCCACCGGATTCCCCGTTGCTTTCGTCATGCTTGGCAGCTCCCTGATCGTCGGTTTTCTGGGGGCCGGGGACGCCTTTTTCCACATGCTGGTCCTCCGCTTTTTTGAAACCATGCACAATTACATCCTGGTGGCCATCATCCTTTTTGTTTTCATGGGTATCATGCTGGAACGCTCCGGTGCGGCCGAAAAACTCTTCTCCTCCCTGCATCTTCTCCTGGGCGGGCTGAGGGGTGGACTGGCCCTTGCCGTTGTCGCCGTGTGCACCATCATGGCTGCGGCCACAGGAATCATGGGCGCTCCGGTCATCATTATGGGGCTCTTTGCTCTGCCCCACATGCTCAGCCGCAACTATGATCCAGCTCTGTCCTGCGGAACCATCTGTGCCGGGGGGACCCTGGGCATCCTCATTCCTCCATCCATTATGCTTATTGTCTACGGGCCCATGGCCGGGCTCTCGGTGGGCAGACTGTTTATGGCCGCCATTGTTCCCGGCCTGATCCTGGCTGGTCTCTATGCCCTGTACATTGTCCTGCTCTGCTTTTTTAAACCCCACCTTGGTCCCGCTCTGTCCAAGGAACAGCGCCAGGTCTCTGTGGGCAAAAAAGTGCTTATGGTTTTGACCTCCCTGGTCCCCACTTTGCTCCTTATCGCTTCCGTTCTGGGAACCATCTTCTTCGGTGTCGCCGCTCCCACTGAGGCTGCTGCTGTGGGAGCCTTTGTCAGTGTCCTCCTGACCTGGGCCTATGGCAATCTGTCCTGGAAAACCATGAAAGATGCCTTTATCCAGACTACCATTGTTTCTTCCATGGTCTTGCTCATTGTGGCCGCGGCCTTTGTCTTTACCGGAACCTTTATGCTTCTGGGTGGAGGCTTTATCGTCAAAGAACTCCTCCTCAACCTACCTGTCGGTCCGTGGGGAATCTTGATCATCATGATGGCCGTCTTTTTCGCCTTCGGCCTGTTCATGGAATGGGTGGGTATCGTTCCCATACTGGTCCCCATCTTCACCCCCGTCCTGGAGCAGCTGGGCTTCGATCCCCTGTGGACGGCTATGCTCTTTTGCGTAGCCATGCAGACCTCCTTCCTTACCCCCCCAATGGCCCCTGCTCTGTTCTACATCAAGGGCGTGGCCCCTCCCCAAATCCGATTCGGACCCCACATCATCCGCGGCGTCCTCCCTTTTATCGGAATTCAAATCCTGGGTCTGGCCGTGCTGGCCGCCTGGCCCGACCTGGTCCTGTGGCTGCCGGATTTGATGTTTCGATAACCTCCTTGAAAAAAAACAGTTCCAGGAGTAAGTTGGAGATTCTTTGTTTATCTCATCTTCCCCATGAACCTGGAGCTTTGAACCCTCAAATTCAACCTAGATACCCTGCCCAACGTTTTGGAGGCATTCATGAAGATATGGCCCGGCCAACCTTACCCCCTGGGGGCAGTCTACGACGGCTCAGGGACCAATTTTTCCCTCTTTTCCGAGATCGCCGAGCAAGTGGAGCTGTGCCTGTTTGATGAAAAAGACCAGGAGACTCGGATTGAAATGCCGGAGGTGACTGGATTTTGCTGGCACTGTTACCTGCCCAGCATCGAACCCGGACAACGCTATGGCTTTCGGGTCCACGGTCCCTGGAACCCTTCTGAGGGCCATCGCTGCAATCCGGCCAAGCTCCTGTTGGACCCTTACGCCAAAGCCATAGATGGCCAGGTGCATTGTGATGCAGCCGTCTTCCCCTATGATTTTGATCAGGGACCAGAAGCTATCAACCAGACCGACAGCAGCCCTTACATCCCGCGTTGCGTGGTTCACCAGCCGTTTTTTGACTGGGATGGTGACCGCAGACTGCATCTGTCCTGGCACGAGACCGTGATTTACGAGACCCACGTCAAGGGGTTTACCATCCAGCATCCAGATATTCCCGCAGATATCCGGGGCACGTATTCAGGGATGGCCCACCCTGCGGCTGTTGAGTACCTCAAGAACCTGCATGTAACTGCTGTGGAGCTTATGCCTGTGCATCAGTTTATCCACGACAAGCACCTGGTGGACCGCGGATTACGCAATTATTGGGGATACAACTCCATCGGCTACTTCGCCCCCCACAACGAATACGCCTCGGACCAGCGCCCGGGAGCCGGGGTGGCCGAGTTCAAACAGATGGTCAAAACCCTGCACCAGGCCGGGATGGAAGTCATTTTGGACGTGGTCTACAATCACACTGCAGAGGGCAATCACCTGGGTCCCATGCTCTCCTTTAAGGGCATTGACAATGCCTATTACTATCGACTGACCGAAGACTCCCGCTATTACATGGATTATACCGGTACCGGCAACAGCTTGAACATGCGTCACCCCCATGTCTTGCAGCTGGTCATGGATTCCCTGCGCTACTGGGTCCAGGAGATGCACGTGGACGGTTTCCGCTTCGATCTGGCCTCCACCTTGGCCAGGGAGCTGCACGACGTGGATCGGCTCTCGGCTTTTTTCGACATTATTCAGCAGGATCCGGTCATCAGCCAGGTCAAACTGATTGCCGAGCCCTGGGACGTGGGCGAAGGGGGCTATCAGGTGGGAAACTTCCCCCCGGTATGGTCGGAATGGAACGGCAAGTACAGGGACTGTGTGCGCGACTTCTGGCGGGGGGAGGATCAGACCTTGGGCGAACTGGCCTTTCGCTTTGCCGGAAGCCCGGATTTGTACGAAAACACCAGCCGCCTCCCATTCGCCAGCATCAATTTCATTACCGCCCACGACGGATTCACTCTCCACGACCTGGTCTCCTACAGTGATAAACACAATCAGGATAACGGAGAAGACAACCGGGATGGGGAGGATTTCAATCGATCCTGGAACTGTGGGCAGGAAGGTCCCTCCGACGATCCGGAGATCAAAGCTCTGCGTTCCCGCCAACAACGTAACTTCCTGACCACCCTCTTTTTCTCCCAGGGCGTGCCTATGCTTTTGGGCGGGGATGAATTGGGCCGCACCCAAAAGGGAAACAACAACGCCTACTGCCAGGACAATGAGATCTCCTGGTTCGATTGGGAGAATAAGGACCAGGAGCTTTTGCAGTTTTGCCGGCGGTTGATCGGTTTTCGCCTCAATCATCCGGTTTTTCGCCGCCGCCGCTGGTTCCAGGGCCGAGCCATTCATGGCAGTCAGACCCATGACATCGCTTGGTTTACATTAGAAGGCCAGCAGATGGATGAGGAAAATTGGGGAGAAGGCTTCGCCAAGTCCCTGGCCATCTATCTCAACGGCCAATCCATCCCCAACCCCAATCCCCGCGGGGATGCAGTTACGGATGAAAACTTCTACCTCATCTTCAATGCCCACTATGAGCCCTTAAACTTTACCTTACCGTCCACCACTTGGGGCCAAAAGTGGGCTCAGATTCTGGATACCACTCAGGGATGGCTGGAGGAGGAAGAGTTGATTGAGGCCGGAGGGAATTTTGATGTCCAAGACCGCTCAGTGGTTCTTTTGCGGCAGGAGGAATAGGGGACGGCAGTGTTCAGTGCAGCCTCTGGCGGGCTCGTTATTCGTTATTCGTAAGGACTAGACTCAAAGTGTTCAGGTGTCAGGAAAATCAAGGGAGTATGAGAAAATCTTCTATTATTAACTGAAACCAGAAACCTGACACCTGAAACCTCCAAGAGCTTATCCCGCCAGACACTGCCAGTCTTTGATCTGCAGATCGATGCTGGTCAGGCCGTTGTAGTAGTTCATTCGGGGGGTAAAGGCCAGCTGCATGCTCTGACCATTCACCTCCGATGACAAAAGATCCGCCTGACGCCAGGCCTTGCCCAGCATGGTCACCCCGGCCTTTTCGTCTCGAAGCTGCAAAGAGACGTGATTGGATCCAAAGACTTTGTATCTCTGCACCCGCAAGGGTGGTGAGCAGAAAACCGGCTGGGGATTACCCAAGCCGAATGGCTGCAGAAGGTCGACCTCCTGGACCAGTCGCAGATCGACCATGTCCAGACCGAGCTTGGCCTCTACCTGTAAACAGAGAGGAGGAAGATGCTCTCCCAGCTGATCGCGCACCGCTTGATCAAAGGCCGTGCGCAAGGCTTCCAGATTGTCCCTGCTTAAAGTGAGGCCAGCAGCCTGTCTGTGCCCCCCGAAACGCTCCAGAAGGTGGGCGCAGGCACAAAGCCCCTGGTGGAGATCAAAATCCGGAATGCTGCGCCCTGAACCTTTCAGCCCCTGGTCATGGGAGGTCAAAAGCAGGGCCGGACGGTTCATGTGCTCCACCACCCGGGAGGCCACAATCCCGATCACCCCTTGATGCCAGTCTTCGCCGCACAAGACCACACCCAGGCGGTCCCCCTGCTCTGCGGCCTGCTCCAAGGCCTGCTCCAAAATGTCCTTTTCCGTACTCCGCCGCATCTGATTGTACTTTTCCAGTTGGGCGGCCAGAGGCCTGGCTGTGCTTAAGTCAGGAGCCAGAAGAAGGTCCAGGGCTTCCCGGGGCGAGGCCAACCTTCCGGCCGCATTTATCCTGGGGGCCAGGCCGAATCCCACCTGCCCGCTGCCCAGAGGTGCGGTAGGGGGAAGCTTACTCACCTCTTTCAAGGCAAAGATCCCCGGCCGTTTACCCTCCCCCAATACCAAGAGTCCGTTTTTGACCAGAATGCGGTTCACCCCGGTCAAGGGGACCACATCGGCGACAGTTCCCAGTGCCACCAGATCCAGACTTTTACGGACATCCACCTGTTCCCCGGGCAAAAGGCGGTTTAAAGCGGCCATGAGCAAAAAGGCCACTCCTACACCGGCCACTCCGGCATAGGAGCAGTCCTCTTCCAGGACAGGATCGACAATGGCCTGGGCCGGAGGGAGATCGGGACCAGGCAAATGATGGTCGCTGACCACCACCCGCATTCCCAGTTCTCTGGCCCGGGTAATGGCACCCACATCGGCAATCCCGCAATCCACCGTGAGCAAAAGGCCCACTTTCTGGGCAGCCAACCTTTCCACTCCCTGAACCGTCAAGCCGTATCCGTCCTCGAACCGATCTGGTAAGGCAAAGCTGACAGGCACCCCCTTGTGCCGGAAGAAATCCACCAGCAAGGCCGTGGAGGTGATCCCATCCACGTCGTAATCACCCCACACCCCAACTCGCAAGCCATGCTTGATGCCCTCGGCCAGGACCTCGGCCCCTTGGATCAGGGCCGGCCAGGTCTCCAGCCGGGGCAGATGTCTCAGCCCCGGGCTCAGGTAACGGTCCATGGCCGACAGGGAACTCACCCCCCGCCTCCAGAGCAGACGGGCCAAAAAGGGAGAGATGTTCAAAGCACTGGCCCATTCCTGGAGGCTGTGCGGTTCCGGACCGTTTTTACTGGCGTGAAAGTTCCACTGCAGCGGCAAGCTCTTAGCTCCTGGGCTCTTTATGAGCCAATTTCAAGTTCATCCGGGCCAGAAATAGGAAGAGTTGGATTTCCTTTCCCAGCCGAACACTGAACACCGGGATCTGAACACTCAAAGGTCTCCCCACCCGGCCTGGATCCGATGGAGCAGATCCCGGTTACGGGCCGCCCGGCATCCCTCGGCCAAGTAGATGCTCCGCAGACGATCGTAGGCCTCATCCAGCCGATCATTGACCACCCAATAATCGAATTCCGGGGCTGCGGCCAGCTCCTGCCCAGCCGCTTCCATGCGCCGCGAGATCTCGGCCTCCTCATCGGCTCCCCGTTTCTGCAGACGCCGCAGCAGCTCCTGCCGGCTTGGAGGGAGAACAAAGGCCAGCACACTTTGGGGAAGACTTGCCCGCAGTTGTCTGGCCCCTTGCACGTCGATATCGAAAAGGACGTCCCTTCCGGTCTCTAAAAGCTCTTGAGTGGCTTTCAGGGGGGTTCCGTAGTAGTTGCCGTGCACCTTGGCCCATTCGGCAAAATGTCCTTTGTGGATCAAGTCCTCGAATTGGACCCGGTCCACAAAATGATATTCCCGCCCATCGCGTTCACCGGGCCGGGGTGAACGGGTTGTGGTGGACAGAGAAAAGGCGAACTGCGGAAATTCCTGCACCAGGCGCCGGATCAAGGTGCTCTTGCCCGCTCCCGAGGGTGCGGAAAGGACCAGGGCCATCCCATGCCGTTTAGCGGTCATCCTCCCCCCCTTTGTCCGCAAACCTCTGTCCGATGGTCTCGGCTTGAAGGGCGGAGAGAAAGATATGATTGGAATCGGTGACGATAATGGATCTGGTCTTGCGGCCTTGGGTGGCGTCCACCAAACGACCTTCCTGACGGGCATCCTCTCGGAGACGTCGCATGGGTGACGATCCGGGATTGACAATGCCCACCACCCGAGAAACCACCACATAATTGCCAAAACCGATGTTCAACAAATGCTTCAAGGCCATCCTGCCAACCTCGTTATTGCTCCAAAAGTGAAAGGGGGCCTACTCCAGATTCTGCACCTGCTCCCGGCACTTTTCCAGTTCGGACTTAAAATCCACAACCACCTGACTGACCTGAGTATTCTGAGCCTTATTGCCCAAGGTATTGATCTCCCGAAAACACTCCTGCAGCAAAAAGTCGAGCTTCCGTCCGTCTGATTTCTGGCTTTGCAGGTCTTGATGCAAGGCCTGGAGATGGGTAGCCAGCCTGGTTAATTCCTCGGACACATCCAATTTATCGGCCAGAATGGCCAGTTCCTGCAGAACGCGTTGCTCATCCATCTCCACTTGATCCGGGGCCAAAAGTCGGGCCACCCGTTCCCGCAGGACCTGCAACCGTTCTTCGGCCAGTCCCTGGGTCTGCCCCTTGAGTTCCTGCACCCAGCCCTCAAGAAGCTGGACACGCTGCCGTAGGTCCTGGACCAGGGCCTGGCCCTCACTGACTCGAAACTGGTCCCACTCCTGCAAGGCTTGATAAAGTCCCTGCCGGAAATGTTCTTCGTGCTCATCCTGCCCGGTCAGACTTGACTCCTGCCACAGAGAAGGAATATTGAGCAGCCTGGTGTAATCCGGTTCCCACGTATGTCCTTGCTCTGCAGCCAACACATCCAATTGCTGAAGCATGGCCTGGGCCAATCCTTGATCCAGGCGGACAGGCATCACTTCCGGCTTGAGCACAGTGACCTGAAGGCTGACATCGATCCTGCCCCTTTTGGCCTTTTTCCGGATCTCCCTCTCCCAAACAGCCTCAAAAGAGCGGACAAAGGTTGGTAACCGCCAGCGTACTCCGAGTTGCTTGCCGTTGACGCTCCTGATTTCCCATTCCTGGATACACGTTTGGTCCTCAATCCGGCAGGTCCCATATCCGGTCATACTTTTAAGCACTCAAGCCCCCATTGAAACGTATCAAAGAACATTTCAGGTTTGTTGTTGATCCCATAAGTGTCTCAGTTTTTTCTTATATCTGTCCCGCATGCGGGTGAGCAGGCCCTGGATATATTCACCTGAGTAATCGGGAAAAGTCCAGGGCAGAACCTGCCAACCGCCTTTTTGAAAAATAAGGGTCAGATCCGCATAGATCCCCTGCCGCAGATAGATGCGGTGCGTAAAGTTCTTGCCTGTCCCCAAGATGAAGCGCTCCAGACAGAGAAGGCCTGGATCCAGATTGACCATACGCCGCCCGGTCTGGTCCCGCCATTGGTCCTCCAGGACATTTCCAGCCAGCTTGGCTTCGGGAAGGGCATCCTGGGGAACGAGCTGCTCAAAGGAGATCAAGCGGCGCAAAATGGGGGTCCCCAGTTCATCATCGTAATAGCTGGTTTGGGTGAAGGGAAACAATTCCGAAATATAATCCACCGGCCCCCACTTGGCTTGCATCGCAGCTTCCAATGCCGGCCACAGCCGGACAAGCCGGCTGCTGAGCACCGAAACCACCAACTGGGCCCGAGCCGGGACTTGGGGGCGACTCATGATCCCTCCGGGACAACCTTCAGTGATGAATCTTCAACCTGGACCGGGAGAACCGGGAGCATGGACTTAACTTCAACGTTCGGTTTTCGGGCCAAGGTGCAGGATACATAGTATTCGCAGCGACCCGTGCCTGGATCCTCTGTCTCCAAAACCACGTTCAAACTGGGGATATGCAACAGACGATGGGTAAACTCCCGGCCCTTGACTTCGGCCATATCCCGCAATACTTGGCTGCGGGCTTTCTGGGTTTCTGCATCCACCCGGCCTTCGGCCTGCGCGGCCTTGGTCCCCGGCCGGGGGGAATAGGTGAACACATGGGCATAGGTAAAGGGCTGGACCCCAAACCAGTCTTTGGTTTGGTCCATATCCTCCTGGGTTTCACCGGGAAAACCGACCAGGAAATCCCCGCCCAACGCGAAACAGGTCCAGATCCCCTCCAGTTCTCTCAAAAAAGAGGCCACCTGCTCCGGGTCATAGTGCCAGCGGCCCATGGCCTGTAACACTTTGGGGCTGGCGCTCTGCACGGACAGGTGCAGATGGGGACAGATCATCCGGGATGCACCCAGAACATCCAGAGCCTTGGCCCCCAGCTGGGAAGGATCCAGGGAGCTCAAGCGCAACCTTGCCCTTCCCCCCCAGACCGGAGCCAAACGATGCTCCAAGAAATGAACCAAGTCCCAGAAATCCATCCCCGGAAATCGATACTGCGCCAGGTTGATCCCACTGATGACAAGTTCCCGGTACCCAGTGGCCAAAAGACCTTCGGCTTCAGCCGCCACCTCTTCCGGATTCCGGCTTTTGGCCGGTCCTCGGGTCAAGGGGACAATACAGTACGAACACCTGTGGGAACAGCCATCCTGAACCTTGACTATCGGCCGCACCCGCGGATAACGGCTGATCTTCAATTGGGGGAAAATGGTCTGCCCATTGGCCCGGGTCCTGGGGGTGGTGGGGGGCCAATTGGCCGGTGGCCAATCTGCCAGGTCGGTTTTTTCTTCCTGGGGTACCACCCGGTCCACGAGCGAGAGGTCTCCCATGTCCTGGGCACACATCTGAGCCGCACATCCAGTGACCACCAGATGGGCATTGTCGTTGGCCTGCCGACAACGACGGATAATCTTGCGCAGGTCCTGCAGGGACTTTGCGGTCACCGCACAGCTATTGATGACAATGGTTTCGGCCTTTTCGACCTTTCCGGTTGGCTGCCCTCCCTGAGCCAGCCAAGCCTCAGCCAGGGCCTGACTCTCGTATTGATTGATCTTGCAGCCTTGGGTGATAAGATAAAATGTGCTCTCCTGCTCAGGCATAAATCTCACCCCCGCCCAAAACCCGGCCCTGTTCGGAAAACAGGACGGCAATCTGGCCTGGGGTAGCCGGAGGACGGGGCTGTTCAAAACATACCTCCAGGTCACCATCCATGATCTGCACCCGGGCAGGTCCGGCCCTTTGTCGGTAATTGGTCTGAACCCAAACCCGTTCCGGCCAGCTGTCCATCTCCACCAGAATGTTTACCGGTCGGACCCGGCAGAATGAGGCTTGCAATTGACGGCGCGGCCCGACCACCAGAACATTTTCATCCATGTCTTTTTGAAGGACGTACAAGGGCTCGCTGTGGGCTATTCCCAGCCCCCGGCGCTGGCCCAGGGTATAGCGGTGCAAGCCCTGATGACGGCCCAGGATCCGGCCGCCGGCATCAACAATATTTCCCGGTCCGGGCAGTGAAACGTCTTGAGCGGCCAAAAATGAACGGTAGTCATTGTCCGGTATAAAACAAATCTCCTGACTCTCCCGGCCGAGTGCAGGCTGAAGCCCTCGGGCGGTCAACTCGGACCGGACCCGGTCCTTGGTCCATTGGGCCAGGGGGAAGAGTGCACATTGCAAATCCTCCCAGTGGACCAGAGCCAGAAAATAGCTTTGATCCTTGTCCCTGTCCCGTCCCCGGAACAGACCGGGTGGTAAAGAGCACTCCCAATTGATTTGCGCATAGTGTCCGGTGGCCACCCGGCCGAGCCCCAGGTCCTGCACGGCCTGGCGCAAAATCCCGAACTTGATTCGTCGGTTGCACCAGGAACAGGGATTGGGAGTCACCCCCCGGGCATAGGCCCGAATAAAAGGTTCAATGACCAGCCGATAAAACTCCTGGTGCAAGTCCAGACAGTGCAAGGGGACATTGAGTTGAGTGCATATTGCCGACAGTTCCTCTTGCAGCCTGTCCTCCCCAGCACCGGGGCCCAAAAAAGAGGCATGAACAGCTACAGGGGCATGCCCCTGTTCTTGAAGAAGGCTCAAGGCCAAAAGGCTGTCCGCGCCTCCGCTGAAGGCCAGACCTACTGACATATGCTCACAGATTCGCCAGAGCGGTAGGCTGTGGCAGAGAGGGTAAGGCCTGTTCCAGGACATACCCGGCCTGCAAAATGGTCTCTTCGTCAAAGGCCCGGCCGAAAAACTGGAATCCGATGGGCAGACCGCTTTGGTACCCCAGGCCCACAGGGAGGCACAGTCCCGGCAGCCCGGTCAGGTTCAAGGGATTGGTGAAAACATCGGTCAGATACATCTGCAAAGGGTCATCACTTTTTTCCCCCAACCCAAAGGCCGCTGTAGGGGCGATGGGAGCGCAGAGCAGGTGGCATTTGGTCAAGGCCTGCTCATACTCGTCCCGAATCAGCCTGCGGACCTGGGCCGCTTTTTTATAATAGGCGTCGTAGTATCCGGCTGACAGAACATACGTGCCCAGCAGGATTCTGCGCTGCACTTCCGGACCGAACCCCCTGCTCCTGGATTTGACGTACATATCCTTAAGCTCTGTGGCCGCTTTATCCCGCAAACCGTAACGCACCCCGTCGAATCGGGCTAGGTTGGAGCTGGCTTCGGCCATGACGATGATGTAGTAGGCAGCAATGGCGTACTCCGTATGGGGTAAAGATACGGGTACGGTCTCCCCCCCTAAATCCCGGATGACTTGGAGGGCCTGCTCGCAGGCCTCTTTGACCTCAGGGTCCAATCCTTCGCCCCAGTATTCGACTGGCACCCCGATCCGCAGTCCGGACAGATCTTGGCGTCGATCCAGGGCCGCAGTATAGGCCGGAACCGGCTGTGGTGAGGATGTGGAGTCTTTGGAGTCGTGCCCGGCGATGACCTCCAGGACCACGGCCAAATCGCGAACCGAGCGGGCCAAAGGCCCGGCTTGATCCAGGGATGAACCGTAGGCTACCAGCCCGAACCTGGACACCCGCCCATATGTGGGCTTGAGCCCGGCCAGACCGCAGAAGCCGGCCGGCTGCCGGATGGAGCCTCCTGTATCCGTACCCAGGGAAAATGGGGTATGCCCGGCGGCAGTGCTGGCCGCCGAACCTCCGCTGGATCCCCCGGGAACCCGGGTCAGATCCCAAGGATTCTTCGTCACCTGAAAGGCTGAGTTCTCATTGGATGATCCCATGGCGAACTCATCCATGTTGGACTTGGCCACCAGGATGGCCCCGGCCCCTTTCAACCGCCGCACCGCCTCGGCATCGTAAAAAGGGATGAAGGATTTAAGCATCTTGGATCCGCAAGTAGAGGGGACTCCTTTGGTGGTCAATACATCCTTGACCACCACCGGCACCCCCCACAGGGGCTTGTCCGCATCCGGACCCTTTTCGTCCAGTTCCCGGGCCTGGGCCAGGGCCTGCTCCGCATTGACGTGCAACAGGCTTTGGATTTGGGCCTCCGTGGCCTGGATTCGGTCCAGGCTGGCCTGAACCCCATCCTGTACGCTCATCTCCCTGCAGGCTAGTTGGTCTCGTACTTCAGTCAATGGAGATTCTTGCCAATCACTCATATTCCCATCCTTATCAAAATACCTTGGGCACAATGAAGTAACTTCCGTCCGCCTCCGGAGCGTTGGCCAAGAGCTCATCACGGGAATATTCCTTGGTCACCTCGTCTGTCCGAAAGGCTGCAGCCTGGCGGGCAGGGGAGTAGAGAGGCTGGACATTCGAAGTATCCAGTTCGTTGAGCTTATCCATATATTTTAATATGTCATCCAATTGGCGGGCAAAAGTCTGCAAGGTCTGCTCATCACACTCCAGGCGGGCCAAATCTGCAATAGCCGCCACATCCCGGGGATCAATCTTGTTCATGCCGCCTCCAGCTTTGTTTTTTTTGGTCCTAATTGGCCCTAATCGCCTCCCAGCGGGTCTTGAGCTCATCCACGATCACCGGTCGAACACCGTTTCCTGCGGGCTGGACCACAAAGAGCTCCTGCCTGGCCCGCCCCCTGTCATCCCAGGACATGGGGGCCATGCTCCAGGAAAAATTCTCGATTGAGTTGAGGGCCGCAACCACGTTACTATTGTGATTGCCTGCACCCGATTGCTCCAACCTATGGGCCAAACGGACAAAATCATAGCCCAAGGCCACCCAGAAATCGGGGGCCCCTTCATTCATATCTTCAAGGCCCCGTCTGAGCTGCTGAGCTGCAGAGGTGGACCTCTCCGGCAGCCAGGGTGTGGTCATCAAGGCCAACCGAAAGTACTTTCTGTCCAGCTCGGCAATATTTTGCAACCCCTGACTCCATAAAATGGGTCCTAAAAAAAAGAGGTGGTCCTGATCGAAATAAAAAAACTCCGGGATGAGCATTTGAACTTGAGCAAAGGTATCCGGAAGGAATACTGCTTGAAAATCCGGAGCCGGAACTGATGTATTTTCATCCCCAAAGGCCCCTCCAGGCACGTTTAACAGACGAGCCACCACCTCTTTCCAGGTTCCGGGACTCCGGGGATCATATTTCTTTGATATCCCTATCTGGCCATACCCTTTCTCCAGGGCCTGCTCAAAACCGGCCAACAATCTGTAGCCGTAGGCACTGTTGGGGTGCAAAACGGCATATTCATGAATCCCAAAAGAGTTTTGCATCAACTCCAGCAGGGGACTGATCTGATCTTGGGTCCCGGGGAAAAAACGGAAACCGTCCCTACCTTCCCGACCCGGATCCAGGGTACTTCGAAAAGGAAAAAAAGTGCGCCCCGGCAGGTCGGGATTGTCCAGAATATCCTTCCAATTATCCCGGCTTACCGGCCCCCCGATCAACCGACACTCTGGGGGCAAAGCCTCCAGGCGGCTCATCCAATCCGCATCTCCGGAGTTCAGTATATATATGTCCAGATCCGTCCCGGCCAGCTCAAGCTGCCACTGAGCCACGGACGCACCCAGGGCAATCTTCCAGCCTATATCAGCATAATCCCCGCTCAAGGGAGAAAGCAGAGCCACCGCCCGAACAGGTGGACCGTATTCATCCTTCCACTCTGTCAGCTGGGTTTTCAACAGATCCGAAGAGGCCAGAATGCTCTTTTCTAAAATGCGCCTCAGCCGGGACCATACCTCAGACCACGGGCTTCTTCCCTGGTCCAGATCCCGCTCGGCCTGAACCCAGCGGGCTAAAAAAAAGGCAACCGAATCATCCTGGGGCGGGCTTTGAACAACTGTTTCCCAGGACCTGGGGTTCATGCTTCGGAAGAGATCAAGGATGGCCAGCTCCAGCTCCTTTCGTTGCTTCTGCCCCGGAGCCTGTTGATACACTGTCTGCAGCCATGACCAGGCCTGACCGGTTTGCCGGGCCTGAATCAAATTCCGGACTACATGTTTGCAGGCCTTGACTTTCAAAGCCCAGGGTCTGTCTGGGTCCTGCATCAACTCCCTGGCCCTTTTAAGCCAGGTCTCCCGGTCCAGGACCGAAAGGACATCCAAGTACCGTGATTGCCACCGCCAGTCACTTCGAACCTCTGGTTCCATATCCGCCCATTGAAGGAGAGCCTGCTCGGCAGTTTCCCAATGCCCGTTGGCCTGAGCGGCCCGAGCCAAGCCCTGCCAGGCCTGCAGTCGTTGTCTTCTGCTCAGTTCTTCACTCTGTATTGCCTGCGCATACAATTCCTCGGCCTGTTCAGTATCTCCCTGCTGCCAGAGATCCGCGGCCCTGGTCAAGATCTGTCCCGGATCAGGTTGGGGAGCGACCGGAACCTGCAGGCGGGCACATCCGGCCAAAAACAGACAAAGAAACAGCAAGACCCATCCAAATCTGTGGGTATATGGCACAGAAAAGCCCCTCTTTTTGGTTCCAGCACCACGAAGCACATCCGTGGTCCCTGGCCTATTCTCACCCCACGGACAAAGAAAAAAGGCCTGGTCCATGAGTCTGGACCAGGCCTTTGTATATAGAGAGACGGAGGTCTTGCTGTCAAGCAGACCGTCCGCCGTTACTTCTGTTCCGTATATTCGGCATCCACCACATCTTCGTCTTCCTGGGTCTTGCCTTCGGCCTGAGCTCCGCCTCCGGCCTGAGCATCACCGGCCTGGGCTCCGCCTTGCTGGCTTTGTTGCTGATACAGCTTTTCAGCCAGCTTATGGGAAGCCTGGGACAGCTCGTCTGTGGCCTTCTTAATGGCCCCTTCGTCCTCGCCTTCCATGGCCTTTTTCAGCTCTTCGATCTTGCCCTCTATCTCACTCTTGGTGGTGGCATCCAGTTTGTCCCCCAGATCGCGCATGGACTTTTCTGTGCTGTAGATCAGGGTATCGGCCTGATTGCGGGCCTCGATAAGCTTTTTCTTCTTTTCATCCTCAGCGGCGTGGGACTCGGCGTCCTTAACCATCTTTTCGATCTCGTCCTCGCTCAAGCCGCTGGAGGGCTGGATACTAATGGATTGTTCCTTTCCTGTGCCCTGATCCTTGGCACTGACATTGACCAGCCCGTTGGCATCGATGTCAAAGGTGACTTCAATCTGGGGCACACCGCGCGGTGCCGGGGGGATGCCCTCCAAGTCAAAACGGCCCAGGCTCTTGTTGTCCGCAGCCATAGGTCGTTCCCCTTGCAGGACATGTATGGAGACCGAAGGTTGATTATCCGAAGCAGTGGTGAAAACCTGGCTCTTCTTGGTCGGAATAGTGGTGTTCTTCTCAATAAGCTTGGTGAATACCCCTCCCATGGTCTCGATGCCCAGAGACAAGGGAGTGACGTCCAAGAGCAGGACGTCCTTGACATCGCCGGCCAGGATTCCGCCCTGAATGGCCGCACCCATGGCCACAACTTCATCCGGGTTGACCCCCTTGTGCGGTTCGCGCTTAAAGAAGTCCTTCACCTTCTGCTGGACCAGGGGCATACGGGTTTGGCCACCGACCAGAATGACCTCATCGATTTCCTTCACGCTGACCCCGGCATCCTCCAAGGCCTGCTTGCAGGGACCGATGGTCCGTTCCACCAGATCCGAGGTCAAGGATTCCAACCGGGCCCGGGTGAACTTGATGTTCATGTGCTTGGGTCCGGCCTGATCGGCAGTGATGAAGGGCAAATTGATTTCTGTTTCCATAGTCGAAGAAAGCTCTTTTTTGGCCTTTTCCGCCGCTTCCTTCAACCGTTGCATGGCCATCCGATCCTGGCTGAGGTCAATGCCGTTTTCTCTTTTGAACTCATCCACCAAATCATAGAGAATGGCATTGTCAAAGTCTTCGCCACCCAAAAAGGTGTCTCCGTGTGTGGCCTTGACCTCAACGACATTGTCCCCCACTTCCAGAATGGATATATCAAAGGTACCGCCGCCCAAATCAAAGACCGCGATCTTTTCGTTGGTCTTTTTATCCAGCCCATAGGCCAAAGAAGCGGCTGTGGGCTCATTAATAATCCGTTTCACCTCCAGACCTGCGATCCGTCCAGAGTCTTTCGTGGCCTGGCGCTGGCTGTCGTTAAAATAGGCCGGCACGGTAATTACCGCTTCGGAGACCGTTTCCCCCAAATAATCCTCGGCATCCTTTTTTAACTTTTGTAGGATCATGGCCGAGATTTCCGGTGGGCTATATTTTTTGCCTTCCACTTCCACAAAGGCATCATTGTTGGAGCCTTCCACGATCCTGTAAGGACTGTGTTTCTTCCACTTCTCGATCTCCGGGGCGTTGAAATCACGGCCCATGAGTCGTTTAATGGAATGTACGGTGCGTTCCGGATTGGTCACGGATTGACGTTTAGCCAGTTCTCCGACCAGACGCTCTTTATCCGTAAAGGCCACAATGGACGGGGTGGTCCGCCCCCCTTCCGGGTTCTGAACACATTTAGGTTCTTTTCCTTCCATGACGTAGACACAGCTGTTGGTCGTGCCCAAGTCGATTCCGATAATCTTGCCCATAGGAATTCCTCCTCATTGCTTATCTGCAAAATCTTTGATGAGTACAAATGTAAATCGTCAATCTGGGAAGTAAAGGGTCTTCACCCTATTTTTAACAATTTTTGCTGACCATGACCTTGGCCGGCCGCAAGACCCGGTCTTTGTAGCGGTAGCCTTTTTGTACGATTTGGCAGACCCTTCCGGACTCCAGATCGTTCCGTTCCTCTTCCGCCAAGGCTTCGTGCCAATTAGGGTCGAATTCTTCTCCCTCCGAACACTCGATAGGCTCCAGCCCGTGCTTCTTCAGGGTGTCCAGAAAGAGCTGAATGGTCATATCCACACCCTGAACCAGGTCGGAGCAGGCTTCCACTTTGCGGCCATGCCCAACAGCCAGTTCCAGGTTGTCGAGGATCGGCATCAGGTCTTCCAGGATCTCCTGAGCCGCAAACTTGCAATGCTGTTCTTTTTCCCTGGCCATGCGCTTGCGATAGTTTTCCGCATCCGCCCGCACCCGCAGCAGCTCTTGGTCCATCTCCTGCTTTTGAGGGCATGAAGGGCAGAACTTCTCCTGGCAAAGCTCCCACAGCTTTTCGTCGCTCATCTGCTCTGCGCCCTCTTCAAAAGGGCGACCCTCTTCATCCTGACCCTCGGCCTGGGCGGCGTTCTCGTCTTGTTCTTGTTCGAACACCTTATTGTGTTCTGTATTTCCTGCCATTGAGCGCCTCCTTGTATCACAATATCATCTTAAGCTAGGCAAAACGCGATTCAAGGAGATCACTAAGCATTTTAGCGATGGTGTCAACCATAGGCATCAACCTTGAGTAATCCATGTGGATGGGACCGATAGTCCCTACCATGCCCAGTTTCTGCCCTTGCACCTGGTAGGGGGACGAAATCAGCCCCCATTGTCCCAGTTCCGGGCCGTAAAACTCGGTGCCAAAAGTCACGATCAAGCCTTCGCTCTGAGCCAGCTTGTCCACCAACTCCAATATGGCTGAACGGTGTTCCAAAAATTCAAGGAGTTCACGCATGCTGGAGATATCTTTGCCCTCGAGATGATCCAGGACGTTTAAGGTGCCCTCCAGGAACACTTCCCTGTCATTTTTGTTCTCAAAGGCCTCTTGGGTCAAGCTCAAAGCCCGGCCGTACAAGGCGTTGAACTTGGTTTCAGCCTGTTCCATTTCCTGCAGGATATCCCTTTTGATCTCTTCAATGGTCTGTCCTTGAAACTTATCATTCAAGTAGTTGGCATACTTGACTAAGTCATCAGGTGTGACCCGGGCTTCCACCGGCAGGAGCTTATTATGCACCACTCCGCCGTCAAAGATGGCAATGGCCATGACCAGCCCGGCCCGGACCTGAATAAGATCAATACGCTGCAGCCGGATCATGCTTCGTTTGGGGGCCACCGCCATCCCCACCTGGCTGGACTGGGCGGAAATGAGCTTGGAGGTGTTTTCCAGGATATCCGAAAACTCCAAGCCGGCTTGCACCAAAGCTTCTTTCATATCCTGCCGGGTACTTTCCGGGAGCAAGGCTGGGCTCAAGACCGTATCCACATAAAAACGGAAGGCCTTTTCCGTGGGCACTCGGCCGGCCGAGGTATAGGGTTGATGGAGATATCCCTTTTCCGTTAAATCGGCCATTATATTGCGCATGCTGGCCGCACTGAGCTTCAAGGTGGACTGTTTGGCCACATATCTGGAACCCACCGGCGCGGCATGATCTATATAGGCCTGGACGATGATTCGCAAGACCTCGATTTCACGCGCTGTTAATGTCATATATCCCTCACTTCCCCAGGCTGTCTGGGACCATTCCGGTGCACCTTCTCTTCTCTCCGGCAGAACTGCCGTTAGCACTCTAACCATGAGAGTGCTAAGCTGATATCAAGTCATGCACCTCCTGTCAAGCCGCAGGGTCCATATGTTCTTAGGCCCAAATTGCCGGGTGTGTTTCGGGATGGCCGGATTGATCAGATAAAAATGGATAAGACCATATTGCTGTAAAAAAAACGCCTGCAAGCATATGCTTACAGGCGCTCCTTGTCTTCCAATACAAAACTGCAAAAATTTTGCTTTCCGTGAATGAGCCCCCAATGCCGGTATTCTCAGGAATTGATTCGTGTGTCCCTTGTTTTTGTACAATCTGTCCTCAAAGCCTGCGAATCGTCCTTCTGGCAGGCCCACTTACCAGCCGATGGTCAAATACTCGTGAATGGAATCAGAAGCCACCCGTCCGGCCCCAGCGGCCAGAATGACGGTGGCCGCACCGGTAACGATGTCTCCACCGGCCCAGACCCCTTTCTTCATGGTCTTCCCGGTTCTGGGGTCGGCTACTATGTAGCCCCGCTTATTGAGTTGCAAATCGTGGGTGTTTCCGGTCAGTACCGGATTGGCCCCGGAACCGACGGCAATAACCACCAGATCGCAGGGCAACTCGAATTCCGAGCCGGCCATTGGTTCCGGACGTCTGCGGCCGGACTCGTCCGGTTCACCCAGCTCCATTTTCACACACTCCATACCCTGGACCAAGCCCCTATCATCCCCGATAAACCTGGTGGGGTTGGTCAACAGATAAAACTCGATCCCCTCTTCTTCGGCATGGTGAATCTCCGCTTTCCTGGCCGGCATTTCCTCCCGGGATCGGCGATACACGATGCGCACACGATCCGCGCCCATTCGCATGGCCGTCCGGGCCGAGTCCATGGCCACATTGCCTCCGCCCAGGACCACGACTTCCTTGCCCTGGGCCAGGGGAGTGTCGTACTCTGGAAAGAGGTAGGCCTTCATCAGATTGGCCCGGGTCAAATACTCATTGGCTGAATAAATATTGATCAAGTTCTCGCCCGGGACATTCAAAAACCTGGGCAGGCCGGCCCCCACTCCGATAAATACAGAGTCAAAACCACTGTCAAAGAGCTCGTCCACATCAACGGTCTTTCCCACTACAGTATTGCACTGGATATCCACCCCCAGTCGCTGCAAAAAATGGAGCTCCGAGGCCACTATCTCCTTGGGCAGACGAAACTCCGGGATCCCGTACACCAAGACCCCCCCACCCTTGTGAAAGGCCTCGAAAACAGTGACCTCGTGTCCCTTAAGGATCAGGTCCCCGGCCACAGTCAACCCGGCCGGCCCGGCCCCGATGACCGCCACTTTTTTGCCGGTGGGATCCTTTTTGGGGGGCAATTGTCCGCTCCCGTAGTTTCGCTCGTAGTCGGCGGCAAACCGCTCCAGATTTCCGATGGCCACAGGCTCGCCCTTTTTGGCCAGAACACAGGTCCCCTCGCATTGGTCCTCCTGGGGGCAGACCCGACCGCAAACCGCCGGCAGACTGTTCATTTCCCAGATTTTGCGGATGGCTTTGGTAAAATCCCCGTCATGGATGTGCTTTATGAACCCGGGTATATCGATTCCCACCGGGCAGCCCTCTACACAAGAAGGCTTTTTGCATTGCAGACACCGGGAGGCCTCAGCTTGGGCCAATTCCGGAGTGTAGCCGGTGGGGACTTCATCGAAATTGTGCTTGCGGACATGGGGATCTTGCTCTGGCATGGCCTGGCGGGGGAGCTTTTCCTTTTTATCCTTTGTTTGAGCCATATTCATCCTCCCTGAAGGGGTCTATATCGTAATAAAAACTGAACATAAAAGCTCTGCACCCACAGAGCAGGCGACTATCTTTGGCACTCGCACTTGTATTTTTCCATGGCCTGCTGCTCAAAGTGGGTGTAGGCCTGCAGGCGAGTAGCCAACTCTTGAAAGTCGACTTTATGGCCGTCAAACTCGGGGCCATCCACGCACGCGAATCTGGTCTCCCCACCCACAGTGACACGGCAGCAACCACACATCCCGGTACCGTCCAACATGATGGAATTCAAACTGACCAGAGTCTTGACCTTGTACTCCTCTGTCATTTTGCACACGAATTTCATCATGGGCACCGGGCCGATGCCTACCACCAAACCCACCTCTTGGCTGTCCAGCATCTCTTTGAGCTTGTCGGTCACAAAGCCGTGATGGCCATAGGATCCGTCGTCAGTGCACACCTGAAGATCGTGCGAGGCCGCTTGCATTTGCTCTTCCATTATAAGCAGGTCCTTGGTCCGGGCTCCAATGATGGATATAACATAATTGCCGGCTTCCTTCAGGGCTCTGGTGATGGGATACATCACCGCCACCCCGGTCCCGCCCCCAACACAGACTACAGTACCTACATTTTCTATATGAGTGGGTTTACCCAACGGCCCGATAACATCCAAAAACTTCTCCCCGACCTGCATATCCCCAAACATGGCCGTAGATTTTCCGACCACCTGGTAAATAATGGTGATTGTTCCCCGCTCTGGATTGCTATCAGCCATAGTCAATGGGATCCGTTCCCCGGTTTCATTGGCCCGGAGGATAACGAACTGGCCCGGCTGGGCTTTGGCCGCAATCTGCGGTGCGCTCAGTTCGTTGAGAATCACCGATCCTTGAGCCATCTCCCTGCGCTTGAGGATTTCAAACATCATAACCTCCGATGATCTTGAATTTTATGAGAAGGAAATCATTCGTCGATCAGGCTCAGTTTGCTGGTCACATTGTTCGTAATCCAGCTCTCATCCCACCACTCTACAGGGTTGACCGGCACTCCGGATACCAGCATACCAAAATGCAAATGATCACCACCGGCCAAGCCCGTGGCTCCGGTTCGACCGATGATTTGCCCTTTGTCCACTGTATCACCTTTGTGCACAGACATTTGAGAGAGGTGGGCGTACAGGCTCTGCAGCCCGAGGCCGTGATCGAGTATAACCACTTGCCCGTAAATTCCCATCCAGTCAGCAAAGACCACTTTTCCGGAATTGGCTGCCGGCACTTCGGCCCGGGCAATTGAGGCCAAATCAATGCCCAAATGGGTCTGCTCATCAATAACTTGTCCCTGATAGACATACTTGCGATGGGTCCCGAAATGAGCTTCTCTGGAGGCATTGGGCTGACGGAGAAACCGCCCTGACCATAAAGGAGCGGTGTCTGTTTGCAAACCGATTTTCCGCAGTTCACTTCTATTTTCTTTCCGCATTTCCCGATTGACCGCCAGGAATACATCAAGCAAAGAATCTTGATCCGGAAAATCTTCCTGGAAATTGACAATCACATTTTGCAAAAACGCTTCGGTTATCTGCAGGTGGGACTGGTCGAACCCGCCCGGATTTATATAGTGATGAAAACCGGCTCGACTGACATTCCCGGCTTGATCCACGGCCTGTACCTGAAGTTGCCCTTCTTGGGGCCTCAGGCTAAATGGAAAAGAAAAGAAGCATAAATACAAATCCTCGGATTGGGCATAGGCCGGAAAAAAGAAATCATCTATTTGCACCCCGGCCCGGCTCACCGGTTCCAAGACCCGGAAGGCGGCCACCCCGGCACCGCCTTGACGCACATTATGCTCAAAACTCTCCATGCTGATGCGGGGAGGCTGGGAGTCGAACTCATACGAAGCCTCTTCTGTGCGGGTGTTCCCCTGCAGCCAGTTGGACCAGGATTGGTCTTTGGCCTCAACTTGCAGCCGGACCAAACCTTCTGACAAATCGGCCTGAGCCAATGTAAGCTCCCTCTCCCAGCTTTGGTTCGGCTGGGAAAAAGACTCTTCAATCAGGACCTGCTCTTGCTTTTCTTGTGCAGCCGTAACCCGCACAAAACGCAGTCCAGATTTTGCGTCCATGACCTGAAGTTGAATGACTGTATCCGGAGAAATCTTTGATCCCTCAGGCAGTCCACGCACTACCGGCATTTCCCCTTCAGCATACCAGAAGTATACGCCGCTCAAACCGGCCACGGCCACTATGGCCAGTACCACCAAATATTTCCCGATACTTCGCTTCTTACTCATTCTCCCGAGACTTCGCTTCTTTCCCATTCTCATGTCCTCCAGTTAGGGCATACCCTTTTTGAAAATTATGGCCGTCATTTTGGCCAAGCGGTGGACATGCTTTCTATTGTTTTCCGAACTGCTATCTGGAGAGTAGCGAAAGGACATAATGATCCCCAACAAAGAGGCAAAAAAAGCCCGGGAAAAGAGACGGACACTATCCTTATCACAGCCCATGGACTCTAAAACCTGGTCAAATTGTTGCAGATAGTGGGCTTGAATGGAGTTGAACTTTTCCCGGGCCTCTTCATCCACCTCTTCCTTGAGTAAAAAATGATTGAGCATCTGCAAAGTGGCCTCCTTCTCCATAAAGAAGTCCACAATCCCGGCAGCGATATCTTCCAGAGAAGCCCGTCCTGTCTGCAGCCGTTCTCGTTGTCGTTGGCTGCCTTCAGAAACTTCATGGCCCAGGATCTCAGCCAGGATATCGTCTCGACTGGAAAAGTATCTGTATATGGAAGCCGGAGAGATGCCCGCCTCGTTGGCAATATCCCGCATACCTATATCGTGAAACGGACGTTCGGCAAACAAGTTCATTGCCGCGTCCAGAATCAAATCCCGTCGATAGGCCCGTTCGCTTTCTTTGAGTTCTAAAAACGTCGATTTTTTACCCATTGATACAAACCTCTCCTCCATACCAGATTCCTATAGTCCCAAAGCATCCTTCAATAGGCCGGATTCATCGGCTGAAAAGGACAACCACCGGCTTTCAAAGCCGAAACTCTATATGTTTACCCTATTTTGTCAATGTTTGGTTTTTTCAGTGAACAGCGTTTTCTCGGCCTTCCTCATAACCCCAGCCCTTCCTTTTCCAGGGAAAATCTTAGGCGCACAACGTATACACTTGTCCATGAGCTTATTGTCTGCAAACAATACCGACTGGAAAAGCAGGTTTTCTATCTCTTGACATATAATATTCAAAAAAGACAATTTGAATATACAATGAAAACTGAATAGGCAATGGTTGACACCAGAAGATACAGAAAGACAACTACAGCAGAAGAGAACCATACAGATCATGTACCAAATCCATACATTTTGCACTGTCTATGAACCAAAGGAGGACGTATGACTGCTATTGGATTATTCCGCTGTCAAGAAAACGAAACCAAATGCCCTTTGACCAATTGCTTTCGAAGCCTCCTCTCCCGGGAGCAAGCTTTTTCCGGATATGAGCGGACCGAACTGGCTGGCGTCTTCACCTTACAGGACGACTTGGCAGCCACACTGGACTTGGCCAAGATCCTCAAATCCAAAGGAGCAGAGGCCATTCATATTCCTACCTGTGCCTTTGCCCACAAGGGCGAGGGCAAGACCTGGCATCTTGGTCATGGGTTTGTGCCAAACGTGGATGAACTCTGCGCGGCTATAGCCAAAGAGAGCGGCCTGCCCTGCGTGAAAGGATCAGCCCATCTTCCGGAGGGATATATACCCCAGGTTTTTCAGCCTTAGACCCAGGCGGCTGGGATTGGTCAGTATTTCTGATATCTTCCAGTTATAACTTAGCTTTTTCTGACTGAGGGCCTATTCAGGGTTCGCAGGTTTGATATATGATCAGTCCGGCAACTTTTTGGGTGCGCTTTGACCCAAAAGTTACGTATCCCTTTCTTGCAACTGACTCAGGATCAGCCCGAAAAAACCCTCGGGACCGTGCACATTCTGATACTGCCAACCCAAGTGATTGCCGCACTGCGAGCATATGCACACCTGCCAAGCGAAACCGTCAAACCAGGTAAACTCCAGCGTGGGCCGCCCCAGGGAGACACACCCCGGTGCTGATCGAAAACATCCCAACTCAAAGACGATCCCGGCAGGATTGAAGAATACGTGGGCATGTGTGCCGTACACGGTGATCTTTTCTCCCTGCCTGGTGATGACATGGCCGCAGACCACACACACAAGGGCCCGCCCGTGGTCCTCTGTCTCCTGCGCCTCCTGTTCGGAGTGCACCACCTGCTCATATTGTGGATCGAAACGAAGCATGGCTTTTATCAACTGCCTCCTTGATTCGGTTGATCGCCCAGCCCTTCATAAGCATGCAGTCCCCTTTTTTCAACGATTCAGGGAACCTGCTGCTTACACTGGTCGTTCTCTGCACCCGCTATCCGCAAAAAACAAACCAGGAAGGCGCCAGCCATCCCACTTACCCCCCACAGCACAAAGCC